>NZ_JBGLYH010000013.1:0-80623 GCF_041414475.1 Pseudodesulfovibrio karagichevae | reverse complement strand
GAGGAAAGCCCTTTTCAAAGGGGTTCCCTCTCCCCTTCCCCCGGCCGCCGGAGGCATCCCTACCTCTTGAATAAAAGTTCGGCGAGGATGCCGCTGTGGCTGGTGCGGTGGAGTTTGGCGACGCCGAGGAGTTGGATATGGAAGGACGTGCCGGGGTGTTCGCGGGATTCGAGGTAGCGCGAGAGGGGCTGGGCGTGTTCTGGATGCTGGAGCTGCACGCGGCAGGACAGGGTGTCGGCCCTGCGGAGGAACTGGACGCGGGTGAGCCCCATGCGCACGTGGTCGAATTCGACGAGGGTTTCGGTGAGCTGGGAGTCGTCTTGTGCGCGGCGGACGACGGTGGCCTGGCGTAGGCCGGTAGGGGCGAGCCAGGGCTGGTAGACGAGCGCCCCTTTGTCCGCCTCCTGGAGCGCCAGGGACAGGGGCCGAGCGCAGTTGGCCGCGTCCTGGTAGGCGGCGTGGAGCTCTGGGGTCGCGGCCAGCAGGGTGAGGAAACCGGGCAAGGGCAGGGGGCGTCCGAAGAGGCCGGCCTGCCTGAGCGCCGGGCGGAACCGGTTTTCGAACAGGGTGCGGGCCGAGTCGAAATCGCTGACCCGGCCGAGAGTGTTGGCGGCATTGCCGTGCTCGCCGCTCGTCAGTTCCTTGAGGATGATGTTGGGGACGAGCTGCCGGATGAGGAAGAGAAGTCGGCTGCCCTCGGGATGGGCGGATTCGAGCTGGGCCAGGAGCCGTTCGCCGTCGATGTCCACCCAGGCCATGGAGTTCGGGAGGTTCTTGACCAGCAGGCCCCGGACCTTCTGACCGGGCCGGTGTCGGTTGCGGAACCGATCGGACCGGCTGCCGCCCCCGCTGTAGGAGCCGCCCGTGCCTGAACCCAAGATGCGCACCGCAGGCCCCTAGGACTGGTCGATGATCAGCTCGACTTCATCCAGCCCGAGGCCGGTGGACTTGGCGAGCTGCATCGGGGTTTTGCCGGAGCGGTGTCCTTGGATGATTATTTCACGCATGAATTGCGGGGACTTGGCGTATTCGTTGGCGAGCTTGACCAGTTTCCGGAGCTCGGTGGCCTTGTTCTCCAGTTGGGTGTTCAGGGCGACCAGTTCCTGCTGGCGCTGCTCGAAGGTGGCCACCAGTTCGTTTTCCAGCTGGGTGTTGAATTGCAGGCGCTTGATGAACTCCTCCTGCTTTGCGTGCAGGCCGGAGAGCAGGGTTTCGGATCTGCGCAGGCGCAGGAAGAAGAGGATGACGACGCCGAGCAGCACGACCTCGCTGATGGTGAAAAGCATGATGAGCAGATTGGACATGATGCGGCTTGCCCCTTCGGGGGTCAGATCTTGACGTTGACGATGTTGCCGGACCAGGGGGAACCGTCCGAGGCGCCGGTATCGGGAGCATCCTCTTCCTGTTCGCGGTTCTTGTGCTCCGGGGCGGCTTCCTGCCGCTGGTGGTTGTGCCCGTCGCGGTCCACGGGGTCGGTGGCGGTCTTTTTCTGGACCTGCTGGACCTTGCCTTCGCGCTGGCGGAGCTGTTCCTGGATCAGCGGGCCGAAAAGCATCTGGTTGATCTCGGGCGTGGCTTTTTCCGCATGCGCTATCTTCTGCACGAAGGGCAGCTGGGAAATGAGTATGGGCAGGTCCAAAGGCGTGGTGCTCATGGATCACCTCACAAGGTATTGCTCGAACATCAACGTATCGAACTGGCCGAACCCCATGTATTGGTTGACGATGACCAGCAGTTCCCTCTTCAGCTTCTCGCTGTTCTCCTTATCGGACAAAAACTGCAGATCCTTATTCTTGAGATAGTAGTACAGGGCGTTGCGCACGGCAAACGTCTCCTGCTTGAACTGCCGGGCCAGCCCATCGTCCTCGGTGGACAGGAGGATGCTGACCTCCAGGAAGCGGATCTTGCCCGATTCGTCCTTCTGTTCGATGAGGAACGGGTCGAGCTTGACGATGATCTCGGGCGTCTTCGGAGGCTCGGGTGTCGCTTCCGGGGTTTGCGTTTCCTCGACGGGCGGCGGGGGCGGCGGAGGGGGCGCTTCGGGTTTTCGCAGCAACAGGATGACGATGATGACCAGCAGGACCAGGATGACGCCCAGGCCAATGAGCACGAACTTGTTCTTGAGCAGGGCGCTCAGGCCCAGCCTGGTCTTGCCGTCGTCCTCTTTCAGAAACGGCGTCTCGACCTGGACTTCCTCGATCTCCTCGTCCTCATCCTCGTCTTCGAGGAACGGGGCGTCGTCGAGGTCGAGGTCGACCTTCTGCGTGGCCCTGCTCGCGGCGGCGTCGTCCAACTCCGCTTTCCGCTCGGCGGGAGCGTCGGTTACATCATCGGCATCATCCGGAACGAGCAGGACCATGGCATACGCCTAACCGGCAACGGTGGTTTAGGCGAAGATTTTGTCGATCTTCTGGCCCAGGGTTTCGGGGGTGAACGGCTTGACGATGTAGTTGGACACCTTGGCCTGCACGGCCTCGATGATGTTTTCCTGCTGGGCCTCGGCGGTGACCATCAGGAAGGGGATGTCCGCGTACTCCTCGCTGGCGCGCACCTTGCGGAGCAGCTCGATGCCGGACATGGTGGGCATGTTCCAGTCGGAGACGATGAAATCGATGTTGTCCTTGTTGAGCACTTCCCACGCGGTGGAACCGTCATCGGCCTCGACGATGTTGTTGAATCCCAGCTGCCGCAGGATATTCTTGATGATCTTACGCATGGTGGAGAAGTCGTCTACAACCAGGACGCGCATGTTGGTATCGTAACCCATCGAAAGTCTCCTTTACATGAGTGCTACTCGTTTTCGTAACGAGCTCTGAACGTTTTTCTTAATTTATTCAATGCTTGGGAGTGGAGTTGCGAGACACGTCCCTCGGTTATGTCCATAACCTCAGCCGTCTCCTTCATGTTCAGCTCCTCCCCGTAATATAGAGATATGACCAATTTTTCCCGTGGCGTCAATTCTTCAATGAGATTGGCTACTTTGTCAACAATCTCCTGAAAGGCGGCCGACTGGAAAGGTTCGTTGTCGGCCATCTTCTTCTGTCCGATGAGATTCTCCTGAAAGGAGTCGAGGCTGAGACAGACCTGGTTGTTCAGGGCCTCCAGCCCCTGCTGGACTTCCCTGTCCGACATGCCCGTATGTTCACAGAGCTGCTCCGTGGTGGCCGGGGAGCCGGTTTCGTGCTCTATCTGGCGCATGGAATCCTCGAGCACCTTGACCTTTTGCCGAAGCCCCCGGGAGAACCAGTCCATGCGCCGCAGCTCGTCGAGCATGGCCCCCTTGATGCGGTTCTCCGAGTAGGTGTCGAATTTGATCCCCAACTCCGGGTTGAACTTCCCCAGGGCGTCCAGAAGGCCGAGACTGCCCGCGCTGATGAGCTCGTTGAGCTCAACGCTCTGGGGCAGCTTCGCCTTGAGCCGCAGTGCCAGAATCCGGATTTTGGGCGCGTAGTATCGAACGATGTTTTCCCGGTCCCTCGGCGAAAAATCGTCCCAACGCTTGACGCCCTGCTCCAGCTCAAGCCACGGATCGTTCCTGGAAGAGGAGTTTCTTCCAGAAGAATTTAATATTGCCATCGGTGTTGGGGGTTACCTGCCAGTTTTTGACCTTCTGGGCCGTCTGCCGGACAGCCACGCTGGCCGGGGTCTTGGGAAATTTGTGGCAGAACGGGGTCTGCGCGATGACCGCGTTGCGCACGTTCTGGTCATAGGGCACGAAGCCGACCAGGTCGAGCGATATGCCGTCGAGGAAATGGTCGCAGGCGTTCAGGAGCTTGAGATAGACCTCGCGGGCCATGTTCACGTCCTTGACCATGTTCACCAGCACGCGGAACTTCTCCACCCCGTGGTGCAGCTTGAGGACCTTGATCAGCGCGTAGGCGTCGGTCAGGGAGGTCGGCTCAGGGGTGATGATCAGCAGCCTCTCCTGCACGGCCAGGTTGAAGTAGAGGACATTGTCGTTGATGCCCGCGCCCGTGTCGACGATGAGGTAGTCCACGCTGTCCTCCAGGGAGTCCATGGCGTCCAGGAGGTCGAGCTTCTGGCCCTTGTCCAGGTTGACCATGTCGCTGACGCCCGACGAGGCCGGGAGGATACGGAAGCCGTAGGGGGTATCGAAGAGGATATGGTCCAGGGTCATGTCTTCGTGGAACAGGTGGAAGAGATTGTGCTCGGGCGCCAGCCCGAGGATGACGTCCACGTTGGCCAGGCCCAGGTCTGCGTCCAGAAGGACCACCTTCTTGCCCGCGGCGCTCAGGGAGTAGGCCAGGTTGACCGACATGTTGGTCTTGCCGACGCCTCCCTTGCCGGAGGTGACGGAGAGAACCAGGGGAAGATTCGAACTCATAACGTGTGCCGCGCTCCTTAAGGTTGCGTGTTGCCGTCGGGCAGCCTGCGCATGAACATCAATCGCCAGATCATTTCTTCCGAGGCCGGGCTGATGCTGTTTTTCAGGTCGGGTCCGTAGGAAAGTGCGGACACCGGCAGCCCCCCGGCGTACGCCATGTTCAATATTGCCCCGAATGTACAGGCTTCATCGAGTTTCGTCCAGATAACGCTGGCTAGTTGTTCACTTTTGTATTTGTCCATGAACCGCTCGAACTGGCCCTTGCTGTAATAGGGGTTCATGACCAGGTGGATGGACAGATCCGGGCACTCGTCCAGGCCGTAGAGGCGCGACCATTCCTCGAGGGTGGTCCGGCCAGACAGCCCCGGCAGGTCGATGAGGATCATGTCGAACTGCCGTGCCTCGCTCCGGAGCAGGGCGAAGTCCTCTTTGGTGATAATTTCGCGGAAGGCCAGCCCGCTCAGTTCTGCGTAATGCTTGAGAATCAGGCGGCCTTTGCCCCGGCCGCCGTCGGCCGTGGCCAGGCACAGCCGCATGCCGGGCTGCTCCTTCTTCATGCGCAGGGCCAGGCGCACCAGGCTCGAGGTCTTGCCGGCCCCGCCTGGCCCGGCAAAGGCGTGAAAGGTGTTGGTCCAGGTCCCGGCCCTGAACGGGGTGGCCTTGAGCAGCGGGTCCAGGGCGGTCATGACCGGGCAGTCCTCGGTTTCGCGCATGGTGCAGTACACGTGGGTCAGGACGCGTTCGTCCACTTCCTCGCGTTCCAGGTATTCCAGGGCCACGCGCTGCTTGGGCGAGAGACGGGCCGGGTCCATCTGCGGCTTCATCAGGGCCATGATCTGTCCCTTGATCTGGCTCCACTCGCGTTGCCAGCCCACCGAATCCTTCAGGGCGGCGTCGACCACGCCTTCCTTGGTGTCGTGGCGCGGGCGCTCGGGCAGGGGTGGCCTGGTATCCACCGCGGCCACTATCTCACAGCATTTGCAGCCGTTCTCCGTGACGGTCTTGTTGGACAGGATCACGGCCTCGTCGCCGAGCTCGGATTTGACCTTGGCGAATGCTGCCGTGGACGTGGCGGCCCGATAAGTCTTCATTCTCATAATCTGGTCCTAGAGTTGGACGGTTGCGACCGACTGAATTTTGACGTCCGCCGGGATCTCGGCCTGGGAGATGACCGGCAGGGTCGGGATGAACCGGGTCAGTAGCTGGGCCAGCTGCGACCGAAGCTGCGGTGTGACCAGCAGGATGGGCTGGCCGTCGGCCACCATGGCATCCTCGGTGGAGCGGTTGATGGCCTGGATGATCTGCTGGGCCACGCCCGGTTCCAGGGCCAGGTAGCCGCCCTGTTCCGCCGGGCGCATGGCGCCGTTCAGGATCTCGTCGATCTGCGGGTTCAGGGTGATGATGGGCAGCACCCCGTTGTCCCCGAGGTACGGCTTGACGATGGTCCGGCCCATGCGGGCGCGGACGTATTCCGTGAGCTGGTTCGGGTCCTGGGTGGCCGTGCCGTAGTCGGCCAGGGTCTCCACGATGGTCAGCAGGTCGCGGATGGACACGCTCTCCTGGACCAGCCCCTGGAGGACCTTCTGCACGCCGCCGATGCTGAGCACGCCGGGCACCAGGGATTCCACGGCCTTGGGGGCTCGCTTGGACAGGTTGTCGAGCAGTTCCTGGGTCTCCTGGCGGCCGAGGAATTCGTGCAGGTTCCGCCTGAACACCTCGGTCAGGTGGGTGGCGATGACCGTGGACGGGTCGACCACGGTATAGCCCGCCAGCATGGCCTCCTCCTTCTGGGCCTCGGGAATCCACACGGCCGGGAGGTTGAAGGCGGGCTCCACGGTCTCCACGCCTTCGATGCGATGCTTGGCGTCGCCGGGGTCCATGGCCAGGTAGTGGTCGATGAGCAGCTCGGCGCTGGCCACCGGGTTGCCCTTGATGAGCACGCGGTATTCGCCCGGCTTGAGCTGGAGGTTGTCGCGCAGGTGCAGGGACGGGACGACCACGCCCATGTCCAGGGCGAACTGGCGGCGGATGGACCGGATGCGCGAGAGCAGGTTGCCGCTCTGTTCCTCGTCCACCAGCGGGATGAGTCCGTAGCCCACCTCCAGTTCCAGCTGGTCGAGCGGGAGCAGGGCCTGGACCTCCTCCGGGGTGTCCAGGGTGGCTGGCTGCTTCTGCTCCTTTTCCTCCTGTTCGACGGATAACTCGTGCTGCTGCTTGGACGACAGATGGCCCACGGTGAATACGATGACGGCCAGGGACAGGAACGGGATGGTTGGCATGCCCGGCACGATGCCGAAGATGACCAGGATGCCGGACACGAGTTTGAGCGCCCGATGGTGGAAGGAGAGCTGGCCGATGAATTCCTCGCCCATCCTGGCCTCGGCGGCCGCGCGGGAAACGATGATGCCCGCCGAGGTGGAGATGATCAGCGAGGGGATGGTGGCCACCAAGCCGTCGCCGATGGTCAGCAGGGTGTAGGTCTGGGCCGCGTCCATCCACGGCATGTCCTTCTGGAGCACGCCGATGAGGAAGCCGCCGATGATGTTGATGGCCGTGATCATCAGGCCCGCCTTGACGTCTCCGGATACGAACTTGCCCGCACCGTCCATGGCGCCGTAGAAGTCGGCCTCGCGGCGCAGGTTCTCGCGCTGTTTGGTGGCCTGCTCCTCGTCGATGAGTCCGGCGTTGAGGTCCGCCTCGATGGCCATCTGCTTGCCGGGCATGGCGTCCAGGGTGAAGCGGGCGGCGACCTCTGCGATACGCGTGGTACCGGTGACGATGACGGTCTTGTTCAGGATGAACAGGATCATGAAGATGACGATGCCGATGACGTAGTTGCCCCCGACCACGAATTCTCCGAAACTCTGGATGACCGAGCCCGCAGCCGAGGTGCCCTCGTCGCCGTGCAGCAGGATGGCGCGGGTGGTGGCCACGTTCAGGGCCAGGCGGAGCAGGGTGGTGACCAGCAGGAGCGACGGGAAGATGGAGAATTCGAGCGGCGAGGTCAAGAACATGGACGTGACCAGGATGACCAGCCCCAGCGAGATGGAGACCGAGAGCATGAAGTCGATGAACGGGGTAGGCAGGGGAATGAGCATCACGAAGAGGATGACCACCACGCCGCCCGCAAGGAGGATGTCGCCCTGTTTGGCGAAGTTGGAATAGTTTACTTTCGGGAGTACGGTCTTGGCGGAACTCTGGGCCATGTTTTTGACACCTCTCGGACAGTTGCTCTGTGGATTCCGGGGAGGGTGTCAGACTGTGCAACTACCTGCGGCGCTTGAATTTCTCCAGCTTTGCCAGGATTGCGGCCACGGCCTGAAACAGTTCCTCCGGGATGGTTTCACCGATCTCCACCTGCTTATACAAAGCCTGTGCCAAGGGTTTGTTTTCCTCGATGGGGATGGAATTTTCCCGTGCAACTTCCTTGATTCGTTCGGCAACCTTGTTCACACCCTTGGCCAGTACCAGGGGGGCGGGGGCCTTGATCGGATCGTACTGGAGGGCCACGGCGTAGTGGGTCGGGTTGGTGATGACCACGTCCGCCTTGGGGATGTCCTGGAACATTCGGGAGGCCATGACCTCCATCATCTTCTGGCGCTGTTGCTGCTTGATCTTGGGATCGCCCTCGGCCTGCTTGCGCTCGTCCTTGATCTCGTCCTTGGTCATCTTGATCTGCTCTTCGTAGTTCCAGCGCTCGTAGAAGAGGTCGGCCAGGGCGATGATGAACATGGGGATCAGCGCGTAGCAGACCATCTTGTAGCCCACGGTCAGGATGAAGGCGAGGATGCCCTGGACGTTGGCGTGGAAGAGGGGAAGCAGATTGGGCAGTTCCTGCCTGATGACGATGTACGGAGCGATGGCCACGGCCATGGCCTGGAGCAGGCTCTTGCCCAGCTTGAGCAGGGCGTCCGGGCTGAGCATGAGCTTTTTGATGCCGCTCATGATGTTGAAGAGCTTGCCGAACTTCGGCTTCAGCGGCTTGGTGGTCCACAGAGGGCCGATCTGCAAGCGCATGGTGATGAAGGCCACGAAGGCGATGACCAGCATGAACGGCACCACCAGCAGCGCCATCTTCTGGACGCCCCAGGTGAACAAGGCGTAGGCCATGGGCTTGTCCACCTGGAAGTTGATGGCCTCCAGGAAAGTCCAGCGGTAGATCTCGGTGAACTGGTCGTTGTAGAAGCCGATCATGAAGCGCAGGACCAGGACCCCGGACAGCAGGCTCATGACCTTGGGGATTTCCTGCCCCTTGGCGACGTTGCCTTCCGTGCGTTGCTTGTCGCGCCGTTTCTTGGTAGCTCTTTCGGTTTTACTCGGATCTTCCTGGCCGATCATGGCGACTCCTACGGTATGACGGAAGTTCCGAACTTCATGACGTTTTCATACATGTTGTTCAGACCGGACAGGAAGTCGCCCACGTACAGGGCCATGATGGAGAAGATGAAGCCGAGGAAGAAGAAGCCCACGGTGATCTTGATGGGGAATCCGAGGATGAGCACGTGCATCTGGGGCGCGGCGCGGGAGATGAGCGCCAGGGAGAGATCCACCAGGAACAGGGCGGCCATGACCGGGGCTGCTATTTTGATGGCCAGGGTGAACATCAGGTTGGAGAAATGGAAGATGTCGTTGGCCAGCTCGGGCTGGAGCAGCAGGGTGCCCGGCGGGATGTACTGGAAGGTCATGCCCACGGCCTTGAGCAGGTAGAGGTGGCCGTTGAGGACCAGGAAGGTCAGCATGGTGCACATGTACAGGAAGTGGGCCGAGACCGCGTTGCTGGTGCCGGTGATGGGGTCCACCACGTTGACCATGGCGAAACCCATCTGGAAACCGATGATCTGGCCGCCCAGCTGGACCGCCGCGAACAGAAAATTGACGAGCATGCCGAGGATCAGGCCGAGCAGCAGTTCGCCGATGAACATGATGACGATGTTCCAGCCCGTGGGCATCAGCGAGGCCGGGAAGGAGAGCTGCGGCCACAGGGCCATGGACAGGACCAGGACCAGGGCGCCCTTGACTATCCTGGGGATGGATTGTCCTCCGAAAAAGGGCAGCAGGAAGAGCACCACGCTGATGCGGAACAGCGTCAGAAAATAGCTGAGCATGTCGCTCGGGTTGAATCCGAAAATCTCCATTACCAGCTCACTGCAAAACCCGAACCAATCGGGCCGTCATCCGGGGCGGGCCGCAAAAGACAGGCCCTTCTGGAACGTCGCATTCCAAAAGGGCCTGGAGCATTCACGATTCGGGGCCGGGTTAGTTGAGGATGTACCGCTTGGGGTTCACCGGCACGCCGTTAAGGCGGACCTCGTAGTGGAGGTGGGGACCGGTGGAGCGGCCCGTGTTGCCGACGTAGCCGATGAGCTCACCGCGGGTGACCTCCTGACCGCTCTTGATGGCGATGCGGTTGAGGTGCGCGAACCGGGTGGACAGGCTGGCGTTGTGCTTCAGCCGGATGGACAGGCCGTAGGAGCTGTCGCGTCCGGCATAGGTCACGGTGCCTCTGGCAGGAGCGTATACCGGGGTGCCCCTGGGGGCGGAAATGTCGAGACCCTTGTGGAACTCGCGCTTGCCGGTGAAGGGCGAGGTGCGCCAGGCGAAGCCGGAGGTCACCCAGCCGGACGTGGGCCAGATGGACGGGGTGGCTTCGAGGATGTTCTGGTTGGAGCGCAGGGTGTGCATGATCTCCTGCTGGCGGACCTCTTCGAGGCGCGCCTCCACGTTCAGCTGGCGCAGGAACTCATGCATCTTGCGGGCGAGCAGCTCCTGGCGGTAGAGGGGCAGGTACCCCTTGGAAAAATTCTCGTTGGCGGGGCCGCCCTTGGGGGCGGTGGCCTGGCTGCCGTCCTGATCCAGGTTGATCATGACGCGCAGCTTGGAGTCGAAGTCGCGGATGCGGTTCAGGTTGCCCTGCAGGGAGGTGATTTTCTGGGAAAGGCTCAAAAGCTGGGTCTTCTGTTCCTGGACGGTCTTCTCCGCGATGTTCAGGCCCTGTTCGATGCGGGAATGCTCGGCATACTTTTTCCAAAGGATGACGTTGCCCGCCGCCATGGACACGGTCATGAGGAGCAAAAATACGATAAACCAGCCTTGGAGCTGGAATTTTTTACACGAACCCTGCTTGTCCTTGAAGACGACTATGTGGTATTTTCGGAAAAGCATTACCTTTCCAGGATGTTACAGGTTTGAAGAACAGCCTGATGCGAGCTTCGTGTACTTTTAGTCTAGACTTTTTTTCTTGTCAAGTCGACTTGTTGCCGGGTTATGGCGTTGAAGATGTTGTTTTTTATGCGTTTATCCTTCTTCCACATGGTCCGCAGCCATTCATGTATTTCATCCCTTTTGGTGTAACCGTTTGAAGGACAGACGTTTTCCCAGATGGGCAGCTCCCATTGGGAGGCGGCCTTGATGACCGTTTTTTTGTCCAGGAGCATGGTCGGCCGGATGACGTTGAGCTTGCCGCCGAAGAACGGCTCGTTGGCTGACAGCCCGTCGGCCCGGCCGTTCTGCACCACGTTCATGAAAAACGTGACCACGTTGTCGTCGGCGTTATGTCCGAAGGCGAGGTGGGTCAGGTTGTAGTCGCGGCACAGCTCGAACAACCGCTTGCGGCGCTGCATTGCGCACCAGAAGCACGGCGAGTTCTTGCGGTTCTCCTCGGTGTGGGCGCGCGGCCCGAAGTCGGTCAGCTCGACGTGCGCGGCCATGCCGTTGTCGGCGCACCAGCGGACCAGCGGTTCGTGGGAGGCCGGGTCGAAGCCGGGGTTGACGTGCAGTGCCATGAGCTCCACCGGGAAGGGCATGATCGCCTGCCGGATGGTCATGACCTTGAGCATGAGGAAGCTGTCCACGCCGCCCGAGATGGCCAGGCCGATGCGGGCCCCCCGGGAGACCATGTCGGTCCGCTGCATGAGCTTGCCGGTGGCGGTGACGCACTTTTTCTGCGCAAAGGTGAGTTTGCCCCATGAGGCCATCTGTCATTCTCCCGTTCTATTTGGTATGCAGGGCGGGTCAGGTCAGGCAGATAGAGTATTCCTGCTTGACTTGCAAGCCCCTTTGGGGCAGCTTTACAAGCTTTCGCGTCATGGTCGGAATCGCCCGTTCGCGGCCAAAACCAGGTTCCTCCGGAGGCTGCCTGTTTTGAGACGGATATTGTTCCTTGTCTTCATCCTGCTCGCGGCCGCCCTGGCAGGCGGCGCGTACTGGTACCGCACCAGCATGGAAGAGCAGGTCGCGGCGTCCCGCTGGCTGTCATATTCCCTGGACAAGGTCAAGTCCGTGAACATACAGGGGGAGGGGGAGGCCTACACCCTCGTCGCCGACGGCAGGAATTGGGAAACGCGAATTGCGGGCGAGCCCTCGACCGTTTCGGCCGGGGCCCTGGGCGACAGGGTCCGGGACTACCTGAACCGGCTGTCGGATCTGGTTCCGCTGCTTTCCTTCGAGGGGGATCGGTCGAACCTGCTCAAGCGGCACGGCTTGGTCGAGCCCGGGCTGAAACTCGTCGTCCAGTTCAGGGACGAGAGCATTCCGCCCCTGCACATCCGGTTCTCCCGGAACGAATCCGGCAAGACCAGCGGCTGGAATTCGGAGACGCCGGATCGGGCCTACGAGTTCGGAAACGAGGTCTTCGGGCAGTTCGCCCTGCCCGCCGCCCATTTCCTCGATACCAAGGTCTTTCATTTCGATGAGGAGCGGGTCTATCAGGTGCAGTTGGTCCAGCCGTTCGGTTCGAGCTGGCTGGTCAAGCGCGGGACGAACGGGTTCACCTTTGTCCTGCCCGGCTACCTCAAGGACAAGGGGGCGTCCGGTTCCGAGCTCAAGCTCTACCTGCATGCCCTGGCCCTGCTGCGGGCGGGCAAACTGATTCTGCAGCCCGCGGAGCCGGAAAGGGGCATGGCGGCCCTGACCATCAAGGTCTGGGCCGGGAAGGACAAGGAGCCGTCCATGGTGGAATTCTTCACCATCGAGGACGACCCCAAGCATTATTTCGGCCGCTCTTCCTGGCTCACGGTGCCGTTCCTGCTCGATGCGGAGAGCGTCAGCCAGCTGGTCAAGAGCTCCTTCGACGTCCAGGGCCGCAACGTGTTCACCCTGGATATCAGCCAGGTGGCCGTCATGGTCGTCGTCAACGGCGACCGGCGCTACGTGGTCCGCCGCGAGAACACAGGCTGGCGCGTGGAAGGCGGGGAAAAAAACATCCCGGGCATTGACATGGCGCTCTGGCGATTTACTGAGTTACAGTTTGAGGCGTTGCCCCTGAACAATCTGGCCGCCACGGCTGTAAAGCTCATGCACTGCCGCCTGCTGGATGGCGAAGGGAACGAACTGAAGGCGGTAACCTTCTATGCGGACCCGCAACTGCCGCCGGGACAGTGCTGGATGAAGAACGGAGACGGAATGTACTATCCTGTTTCCTCTCGGCTGCTCAAGGACCTGCAGGGCATGTTCCCCAGCGGGCCCGGAAAGACGGAATAACGACGCTTCAAATGAAGTTTCAAGGAGAATATCATGGCAAGGATCACCGTAGAAGATTGTCTGGCGAAAGTGAGTAACCGTTTTCTCATCACCCAGATGGCCATCAAGAGGGTCAAGCAGTACCGCGAAGGGTACGATCCCCTGGTCGACACCAAGAACAAGGAAGTGGTCAACGCCCTGCGCGAGATCGCTGCCGGCAAGGTGGTTCCCGACACCTCCGCCGACCTCCATCTGCATTCCGCCTCAACCGAGGACGCCTAGTAGACGACCATGTCCAAACGCGATTATTACGAGATCCTGGAGGTGGAGCGAACCGCCAGCCAGGATGAGATCAAGACGGCCTACCGTCGGCTGGCCTTCAAATATCATCCGGACCGCAACCAGGATGATCCCGATGCCGAGTCCAAGTTTAAGGAGGCCGCCGAGGCCTACGAGGTCCTGGGCAACCAAGAGAAGCGCCAGACCTACGACCGGTTCGGCCACGAGGGCGTGAACGGCAACGGCTTCTCCGGTTTCTCCAGCAACGAGGATATCTTCGGAGCCTTCAGCGACATCTTCGGCGAGGTCTTCGGCTTCTCCTCGGCCGGGCGGAGCAACCGCCCCCGGGCTGGTTCCGACCTGCGCTACAACCTGGAGATATCCTTCAGGGAGGCGGCCAAGGGCACCGAGGTGGGCATCAAGATTCCCGTGGAGACCGCCTGCGAAACCTGCAGCGGCAGCGGGGCGGCCCCGGGCTCCTCGCCCCAGACCTGCCCCCAGTGCGGCGGGTCCGGCACGGTGCAGCAGTCCCAGGGCTTTTTCCGAATTTCCGCCACCTGCCCCCAGTGCCGGGGCGCGGGCAAGCTGATCACCGACCCCTGCGACACCTGCATGGGGCGCGGCACGGTCATCAGGGACAAGGACCTCAACGTCCGCATCCCGGCGGGCGTGGACAACAACTCCCGCCTACGCCTGCGCGGCGAGGGCGAGGCCGGCGTCAACGGGGGGCCTCCGGGCGACCTCTACGTGGTCATCCGCGTGACTCCGGACGACACCTTCGAGCGCCAGGGCCAGAACCTGATCATCAGCCGGGAAATCTCCATGGTCGAGGCCGCGCTGGGCCACCGCCTGGAGGTGCCCACCCTGGATGAGCCGGTCAACCTGGATATCCCGAGCGGCACCCAGTCCGGCGAGGTCTTCCGGCTGCGCGGTCTGGGCCTGCCCCATCTCGGCTCCAGCCAGAACGGCGACCTGCTCGTGGAAATCCGCGTGAAGACGCCGTCCAAGCTGAACAGCCGCCAGGAGGAGCTCCTCAGGGAGTTCGCCGAGATCGAGGCCGGAAAACTCAAGAACCGGGCCAAGGGCTTCTTCAAGAAGGCCAAGGACAAGGTAATGGGAGAGTAGGTGATGGCAGACGGCTTTTCGCACATGGATCAGGACGGCAACGCCCGCATGGTGGACGTCTCCGCCAAACACGACACGAGCCGCACGGCCATAGTCCGGGGGCTGGTCCGCCTGTCCGCCGAGACCATGCGTCTGCTCAAGGCGGACGCGCTGCCCAAGGGCGACGTGCTGACCACGGCCAAGATCGCGGGCATCCAGGCCGCCAAGCGGACCAGCGACCTCATCCCCATGTGCCACCCCCTGCCCATCAGCTACATCGACGTGCGCTTCACCGTGCACGACGACGATTCGACCATTGAGCTGGAATGCGAGGTGCGCACCACCTACAAGACCGGCGTGGAGATGGAGGCCTTGATCGGCTGCCAGGTAGCGGCCGCGACCATCTACGACATGTGCAAGGCGGTCCAGAAGGACATCGTCATCGACGCCTGCCGCCTGGTCTTCAAGTCCGGCGGCAAGAGCGGAACCTTTTCCGCCGAGTAGACGGATTCAATGTATTGAAAAAGCCCCGCCGGAATATCCGGCGGGGCTTTTTTTTATGCTTTGCGTCGCTTGCGTCGTTACCAGACCATTCTTGTCTGAACGCCGTGCTCGGACATGTACTTCTTGAGTTCGGGGATGGTGTACTCGCCGTAGTGGACGATGGAGGCGATGAGCGCGGCCGTGGCCTTGCCCTCGGTCACGGCGTCGACCATGTGCTGGGGGTTGCCCGCGCCGCCGGAGGCGATGACCGGGATGGTCACGGCCTCGGCCACCAGCCGGGTCAGCTCCAGGTCGTAGCCGTTCTTGACGCCGTCCGCGTCGATGGAGTTCAGGCAGATCTCGCCCGCGCCGAGCGCCTCGCCGGTCTTGGCCCACTCGATGGCGTCCATGCCCATGTACTGGCGGCCGCCGTGGATGACGATCTCGAAGCCCGAGGGGATGTCCTCGCTCACGGGCACGCGCTTGACATCCATGCCGAGCACCACGCACTGGGAGCCGAACCGGGCCGCGCCTTCGCTGATGATGTCCGGGTTCTTGACCGCGCCGGAGTTGACCGAGACCTTTTCCGCGCCCGCCACGAGCACGTCGCGCATGTCGGCCACCGTGTTGATGCCTCCGCCCACGGAGAACGGGATGAATATCTGGGAGGCGACCTTCTCGACCACGTCCAGGAATATGCCGCGCGCCTCGTGGGAGGCGGTGATGTCGTAGAAGACGATTTCGTCCGCGCCTTCCTCGTAGTATTTTCTGGCGGATTCGACCGGATCGCCGATGTCCACGTTGCCCTCGAACTTGATGCCCTTGGTCAGACGGCCGTTGCGCACGTCGAGGCAGGGGATGACGCGCTTACTCAGCATCACTGGCCTCCTGGCAGAATTTGTAGAAGTTCGAGAGCATCTTCAGGCCGGGGCGTCCGCTCTTTTCCGGGTGGAACTGGACGGCCCACAGCCCTCTGCGGCCGTGCACCGAGCAGAAGTCGATGCCGTAGCGCGTGGTACCGATGATGAACTCCTCCTTGGGAGCGGGGTAGTAGCTGTGCACGAAGTAGAAGTCCGCGTCCGGGTCGATGCCCTCGAACAGCTCACACTCCTTGATCAGCTCCACCTGGTTCCAGCCCATGTGCGGCACGCGGATCTGGATGTCCTCGTAGTCCACCCAGGAAGGGTTGAACAGGCGGCATTCGCCCGGGATCACTTCCAGGGCCTTGGTGTCGTTTTCTTCGGAGTAGTCCAGGAGAATCTGGCAGCCCACACAGATGCCGAGCACCGGCTTCTTCTGGGCGATGAGTTTTTTGATGACCTCATCGAGGCCGCCGGATTCGAGCTCTTCCATGGCCTGACCGGCGGCGCCGACGCCGGGGAAGATGATTCCCTTGGCCTGGTCCAGTTTAGCGGGGTCGTTGGTAATCTCATTGGGGATGCCCAGGTGCTCCAGCGCCCTGTGGACACTGGTCTGGTTTCCCGCCTTGTAATCGAAAATGGCGAGCATGAGGTCCTCCACTTGAAACTCGGTATGCTACAGCGACTAGTAGAATTAGCGGGGGAAAACAAGGCTTTTATTTCTGCGGCAAAAATGTATGCCAGGATTGGCAAATGTTCGTCGAGTCAGGGGCTTGTGGAATGGGATTCCGGCGGCCGGAGGGCCTATTTCCCGAGGATGCGCAGGAGCAGGTCGCCCTTGAACGGACCGAGTTTGCGGCCCAGGCCCTTGAGTCGGATGGGGCGGCCGACCACGAAGTCTCTGGGCAGGGTGACCTCGATGGTCTTGGACCCCTTGGTGAAGGGTTGCTCCACGGTGATGCGGACCTTGCGTCCGGGCAGGAGGTGGGAGGCCGGGTAGTAGACGGTCTGCTCGAAGTCCATCTGGCCCTTGAACCATCCCTTGATGCCCTTGGAGAAGTCCAGGTTGATGGTCCGCTCGCCCCAGTGCAGTTGCAGGTTGCGCTTCTTGAGCTCCAGCGGGCCCTTGTATCCGGGCTGGTCCTTGCGGATCTGCGAGTAGATGTCTTCGAATACCTTCTTGGCGAAGGGGTCGTTGAGGATGGTCCGCAGGACCTCCTCTTCCTTGTAGTAGTATCGCTGGGTTTTGGCCCGGGTGGAGCGCTGCTTCTTCTCAGGGCGGGGCGGGGGCGCCTTGCGCTGCTGGCGGGCGTACGCCTTCGCTCCCTGTTCGCGGCTCGCCTGGGGGCCCTGCGGCTCGCCCTCGGAGGACGGGGACGCCGCCGGGCCGCTCGTCTCCATGAGCTTCTTGGCCGTGACGTAGGCCTCGTTGACCACGCGGAACTTCTCGGCGGCATGGGGGCCGGGGTTCAGGTCCGGGTGGTACTTGAAGGCCAGCTTGCGGAAGGCGGACTTGACCTCCTCCAGGTTCGCCCCGGGGGCGAGCTTGAGCTCTCTGAGGCTCTCCTGGAGATTCATGGGGCTGCGTCCTTTGTTTTATTCGTCGGAAATCAAGGCGTTGGGCGACGAGTCGGGATCATAGCGCAAAAGGTCGTGCTCACGCAAATAGGCGCGCCCCTGGCGGACGAATTCCGCGTGTCCGGCCTTGGGATTCACGCCGGGGCAGTACTCCTGGATCATCTCCCAACTGGTCTCGTCGATGAGATTGCCCCGGAAATAGGGCCAGGCGCGGCAGATGTCGGGGCGGCCGGGGTGCACGCCGCAGCCTTCCTTGAAGAAGATACAGAACTGGTCCTCGCCCACGTTGAGCTGGATCTTGCCGCCGCGCGTGTGGGCGTAGCGGGCGACCAGATCGTCCACGGTGATGTTCAGGAACGCGGCCAGGCGCTCGCGGTCCTTGGCGGTCATGACGATGCCGCCCTCGCCCTGGCAACAATGGCCGCACATGCGGCATTCGAAGGCTGACTCGGTCATCGGCCGATCCCCATGGCCTGCATCTCGACCTTGGTGCAGCGGTCCTCGACCACCGTGATCCCGCTGTCGGCCAGGATCTCGCGGGTCTCGGGGCTGGTGATGCCGGACTGCATCCAGAAGATTTTCGGCAGCGGGTCCATGGCCAGGACCTCGCGGGCGTGGTCCGGGCAGAACTGCGGGGCCCGGAACACGTCCACCAGGTCCACGGCCACCGGGATGTCGCCCAGGGCCGGGTAGGTGGTCAGGCCCCAGACGTCGGTGCGCTTGGGGTGGACCGGGATGACGGTGAAGCCCATGTCGATGAGGGCGCGGCCCACCATGTCCACGGGGCGGCCCGGCTTGTCCACGGCCCCGACCACGGCGATGGTCTTGACCTCGCGCAGCAGGGGCGCTAGCTCTTTCATGTCGATCAGCATTGCTCGATACCTCGTTGATTGAGAAGGCCGTTGTACAGCAAAGCCTTCCGATTGCCTAGTCGATTATCCCCAAGGAGCCCCCATGTTCGAAGCCATCGCCCGCGTCCCCCAAGAGGAACTCCAGCGCCGCCAGGATTCCGTCCGGCGCCATCTTCAGGCCATCGCCCCGGAGGCGGGCGGCATTCTCGTCTTTTCCCGGCTGAACATCTACTACCTGACCGGCACCTACGGCCAGGGCGTGCTCTGGCTGCCGATCGCGGGCGAGCCCGTGCTGCTCATCCGCAAGGGCGTCAACCGCGCCCGGCTGGAGGCGGGGGTGAAGCACATCCTGCCGTACAAGTCCTACTCCGAACTGCCGGGTCTGTGCGCGGAGGTCGGCAGCCCGTTCACCCCAACCCTGGCCGCGGTCATGGCCGGGCTCACCTGGCAGCTCGGGACCATGCTGGCGGCCAAGCTCAAGGACTACGCCATCGTGCCCGGCGACCACGCCGTGGCCCTGGCCAAGATGGTCAAGTCCGAGTTCGAGCTGGATATCCTGCGCCGCTGCGGCGGGAAGCACCATCGCTGCCTGCACGACCTCCTGCCGACCATGATCCACCCCGGCATGACCGAGCGCGAGATCGCCCATAAGGCGTGGGAGGTCTTCTTCAGCGAGGGTCACATGGGCATCCTGCGCATGCAGGCCCACGACGAGGAGGCCTTCCTCGGCCACGTGTCCGCCGGTGATTCCGGCAACTACCCCAGCGGGTTCAACGGACCGCTCGGGCTGCGCGGCGAGCACCCGGCCTCGGCGCTGATGGGCAACGTGCGCAAGGTCTGGAAGCTCGGCGAGCCGCTCATGCTCGACATCGGCTTCCAGATCGAGGGCTACCACACGGACAAGACCCAGGCCTATTTCGCCGGGCCGAAGTCGTCCATCCCCGACGACATTCGCCGCGCCCACGACTTCTGCATCGAAATGCAGGACTGGATGTGCGCCACGGCCAGGCCGGGCGTCACCCCGGAGGAGCTCTACCTGCACTGCCTGGACGAGGCCGGGCGGCGGGGCTACGCCGAGGGCTTCATGGGTCTGGACGAGAACCAGGTCCCGTTCGTGGGCCACGGCATCGGCCTGACCATCGACGAGTTCCCGCCCATCGCCAAAGGGTTCACCCAGCCGCTGGAGCAGGGCATGGTCCTCGCCCTGGAGCCCAAGCAGGGCATCCGGGGCGTGGCCATGGTCGGCGTGGAGAACACCTTCGAGATCACGGCCGACGGCTGCCGCTGCATCTCGGGCGACCAATACGACATGGTTCCCGTGGAGTAGCGGGCCGCCGAGATGGACGGATGCGGTTGGGTATAGTAGAGTATAGGAGTGTGGATTAGTCTCGGCAAAGACCGCAGCCGAGGAGGGAACCATGGCCTATTCTCAGATATTCACGATAAAGGAAGAGTATCTTCTGTGCATCACCGACGGTGACGTCTCCGACGGCGAGACGTTCATCGAATGGGGGTTGAAGCTCTTGGCCAAGGCCCGAGAAGCCCGACGGACGCGGGTGCTCGTGGACAATCGGACCTTCCTCCTGAAACTCTCGCCCCTGGACGTCATCACCTTCGCCAACTTCATGGAGGACAAGGGCGCGGCCAAGCTCGGCATGCGTCTGGCCGTCCTGTCCAACCCGCACAACCCGGAGACCAGCCGGTTGGTGGAAACCGCCCTGGTCAACCGCTCCGCTTCCTACAAAAGCTTCCGCAACCAGGAGGAGGCCAAGGAATGGCTCCTCCGCGAACCGCAGGCGACCGAATGAAAAAAGGCTCCCGAAAGGGAGCCTTTTCTTGTTGAATGGCAGCAGGGCGTCGGCCTACTCGTAGGCCGCCTCAAAAATGGCGATGACGTCGTCCACGTCCATTTCCACCGGGGTGACGTCGAAGAGTTCGCCCATTACGGTCAGGGCGTTCTCGGCCAGGGCCGGGATTTCCTCGCGGGTCACGCCGTAATCGGACAGCTTCTCGTCGGCCAGGCCGACGCCGGTGATGAGGGTGTCCAGGGCGTCCAGGAAGGCCACGCCGGTCACTTCCTCGTCCAGGTCCTCGGCCAGGGTGTCGCCCATGGCCAGGGCCAGGTCGCCGAGGCGCTCCTCGCCGTGCGCGGCCAGGAAGCCGAAGTACGCCTTGGACAGGAGCACCAGCCCGGCCCCGTGGGGCAGGTCGGGGTGGAAGGCGGACAGGGCGTGCTCCAGGGAGTGCTGGGATATGCACGAGGAATAGGTTTCGCACAACCCGGCCGCGGTGCAGGCCCAGGCCATGACGGTCCGCGCCTCAAGGTTGTCGCCCTCGGCCACGGCCTGGGGCAGGGTGTGACTGATGAGGTGGACGGCCTCCAGGGCCAAAGCGTCGCTGGCGGGCTGGCGGCAGGTGGCCAGGTACGCCTCGGTGGCGTGGAAAAAGGCGTCCATGCCGGTGTAGGCGGTCTGCCTGGGCGGCACGGAGAGCATCAGCCTGGGGTCAACGATGGACAGGGCCGGGAAGGTCCCGTCATAGCCCCAGCCGACCTTCTCCCGTGCGTCGGTGCCGGATTTGGTGATGACCGTCCACGGGTCCGCCTCGGTGCCGGTGCCCGCCGTGGTCGGGATGGCCACGATGGGCAGGGGCTCGTTCTCCGGGGTCTGGCCGCCGCCTGTGCCGGACTGCATGTAGTCCCAGTATTTGCCCGGATTGGTGGCCATGGTGGCGATGGCCTTGGCCGAGTCGATGGTGGATCCGCCGCCCAGACCGATCACGAACTTGACGCCCATCTCGCGGCAGACTGCCGCCGCTTCGTCCACGGCGTCGGATTCGGGGTTGGGCTTGATCCGGTCAAAGACGATGGTCTGGACGTCCTGCCTGGAAAGCAGGGACTGGACGCGGGCCAGGTAGCCCTGTTCGATCATCACGCCAGACTCGCCGATGACGATCATGGCCTTGTCGCCGCGCGGCAGGTGCGGGGTGTCGCCCAGCTTGTCGAGGCTGTCGGGGCCGAAGATGATGCGGGTGGGCATGTAGTATTGGAAATTGAGCACGGAACGTCTCCTCGTTTTTTCGATTACCTAAAGGGATTTCAACAAGTTTTCAAGCTGGTCGGCGGTGTACAGGTCGCGGATGACCACCGGGGTCTGGCGGCCGTTTATGCGGAACACAGCGGCCGTGGGCAGGCTGCGGCTGCCCAGGGCGGCAAGCAGGGCCTCGGTTTCGGGGTCGCGCTCGGTCATGTCCACCTTGATGAAGCGGACGTTGTAGCGCTCTTTCCAGGCGGTCACGTTCTGTCTGGTCAGGACCGTGGCCTCGAGCACCTTGCAGGTGGGGCACCAGTCGGCGGTGAAGTCCAGGAGGATTTTTTCGCCGCCCAGGTCGCGGTTCAGGGCGGCCGGTTCGAAATGCTCCCACGGGTCGGTCTCGGCCTGCATGGGCATGGTCCAGTACACGGTGGCGGCCAGGAGCACGAGCATGCCCACGCGCAGGACGAGCTGGACGCCCTGGCCAGCGCCGCGCGAGCGAACCCACAGCCAGCCGCCGAACAGGATGACCCACAGCGGGGCCAGGACGCGCAGGCTCGCGCCGCCGATGGCGATGCCTAGCAGGTAGAAGGCCGTGCCGAGCAGGAAAAAGGCGATGCCCTTTTCCACGTATTCGATCCACGGCCCGGACCGGGGCAGGAAGCGCGACAGGCCTGGGCTGATGATCATGAGTATATAGGGCGAGGCCATGCCCAGCCCGATGGAGAAGAAGACCGTGGCGATGACCAGGGGGCCCTGGATGAGCGCCCAGCCGAGCACTCCGCCCAGGAACGGGCCGCTGCACGGGGTGGCCAGCAGGGTGGTCAGCATGCCGGTGAAGAACGCCTGCTTGCGCGGGTCCTTGTGTCCGGCCCCGAACTTGAGGTCGATGACCGGCAGGTGGAAGATGCCGAACAGGCTTAAGCCCAGCGCGCCCATGACCGCGGCCATGGTGAAGACCAGCCAGCGGTTCTGGAAGAGCGCGCCCCAGGCCGAGCCCGTGGCCCCCAGGATGACGGCCAGGATCAGGAAGAAGGTCAGCACCCCGAGCACGAAGAAGACGTTGTGTTGCCGGAAGGTTCGAATGCGCGCATGGGGGTCGCCGTCGGCCCCGGCCCCGAGCAGGGACGAGAGCTTCAGGCTGACCACGGGCAGGACGCACGGCATGACGTTGAGGATGAGCCCGGCCAGCAGCCCCATGAGGATGGCCGAGAGCAGGCCGCCGACCTCGAGGCCCGGCTGGAAATAGGTCGGGGTGAACTTCCAGTCCACGATGGCCGCGCTCGTGTCGGGCTCCTCCGGGACGATCTCAGACTGGTTCTTGCCGTGGGTCATGTGCCGGAACTCGTCCCACCACGGCTGTGAGCTCGCGGGCGGCAGGGCCACCGTGTCGAGCCCGGCCTGGCCGAAGGATTGCTCCACGCGCGCCGGGACGCACCGGGTCGGGTGGCACAGGAGCAGGTCCATGGAGAGCTTCACCGGAAAGGGCGCGGCCAGGCCGTCGGGCACCAGGACGAAGAGCATTGTCCCGTCGAGGTAGGCGCGCACGGTCAGGGTCGGGTCATAGCTGTCCGGCTTCTCCTTGCCCTTGGGGTAGAACACGGCGAGCGTGGTCCCGTCGGCCGCCGTGGCGGTCAGCCGCGTGGGCTTGCCCGTGTCACCGGGGACGTTGGAATAGGTGTACCAATCCTCGTCGATATGCAGCGTCATGGCCAGCAGGGCGCCGCCGGGCGAACCCGGCCATATGGCGTCCGGGTCCACCGAAAAGGCGGCCACCGAGGTCTTCATGGCCAGGGAAGACGGCTGCACCAGGGCGTTTGCGGGCTGTGCGGGCAGGAGCAGGAGGGCACTCAGGAGCAGGGAAAAAAGCAGCTTGTTTATGGGCATTTAGGTCCTATGTGAAAAAAGTGAAAATTTGTGGTTGACTTTTCCGGGTCCGACTTATAGTTATCTCTCCGTCGTGACGAACAACGCCGCGACCGAGTGGGTCACTAGCTCAATTGGCAGAGCAGCGGACTCTTAATCCGGAGGTTCAAGGTTCGATTCCTTGGTGACCCACCACTCGAAAAACACACCCCGTCAGCAATGGCGGGGTTTTTTCGTTTCGGGCCTTTTCCAAAGGCGATGCGGTGGGTTATGGCCATCGGTATTCTCGTCGTCTTGTCAGGGGTTGAACGCTTCCGGTCCCACGCAGCAGGGTGCGGACGGGCTTTTCGGCGCAACACCCATCTTACCCCACCCCGGCGTCAGGTCAATGGGATGATACTTCCTTGAGGAACGGACCGGATGATACCCGGTCCGGGATTGCTCAGGCCTGCTTCAGCCACGCCTTGCGCACGGCGTCGCCGTCGGCGGTCCAGGCGCGGGTGTGGACCTCCAGGAGGGAGTCCGGGTCGTGCAGCAGGCATTGCTTTTCGCCTGCGGACAGGGCCTTGGGTCCGGCCTCCAACACCTTTTCCACCAATCGCGCACTCCGGGCGCGGGCGGTCTCGCCCGGGTTGCGCTTGTGGCGCAGGAGCAGGGCGCGGCGCAGGCCGTTGACGCCCGGGTCGAGCAGGGCGCGCAGGAAGCCCGATTCGCGCGGCAGGTCCAGCGGCACAGGCGTCGCCTCCATCTCCGCGGTGTAGCGGACCACGTCCCGGATTTCCTGGTCCGGGAAGGTCTCTTCGGGGATGAGCAGCAGTCGCTTATCGCGCAGCCAGCGGCCCGGTCCGTCGCTGCTGGTCAGGACCGACAGGGGCATGGAGAAGACGATGGGCAGGACGATGGGCGCGATCCACCAGAAGAAGCGCGGGGCGTAGAGCAGTACGACCCCGCCCCAGAGCAGGCCGAAGAGCACGCCGGTGCCGTGGAAGCGCAGGGACTCGCCCCAGGTGGTCGCCCGGTCGTCGCGCTGCTGCGAGCCCCAGCCGATCTTGCGCCCGAGCAGGGTGATGCACACGAACTTGCTGTGGAAGAGCATGCGGATGGGGGCCAGCAAGGCGGAGAAGGCGACCTCGATGACGATGCTGCCCATCAGCCGCAGCGGTCCGCCGAACAGCCTGGAGTTGCGCGTCTTGAAGACGATCAGGAGATAGCTCAGTACCTTGGGGAAGAACAGGAGCACGCCCGTGGTGCCGAGCAGGACCAGTGCCCAGAGGGGCTGCCACACCGGCCAGGCCGGGAACAGGGAGCGAGTGGCCGCGAAATAGCTCGGCCCGACCACGGCTTGGCTCACGGCCTCGATCGAGGAGAGCATCAGGAACAGGAACCACAGCAGGGCCGAGGCGTAGCTCATGGCCCCGTTGAGAAAGAGCACCCGGTGGGCCGGGAAGAGCCCCTCGGTGAACAGCAGGCGCAGGTGTTGCAGGTTGCCCTGGCACCAGCGCCGGTCGCGCTTGAGTTCGGAGAGCAGGTTGGGCGGGCACTCCTCCCAGCTGCCGGTCAGGTCGAAGGCCAGCCAGACCTCCCAGCCCGCGCGGCGCATGAGCGCGGCCTCCACGAAGTCGTGGCTGAGGATGTCGCCGCCCAGCGGCGGCTTGCCCGACAGCCGGGGCAGTCCGCAGTGGCGCATGAACGGCTCCACGCGGATGAGGGCGTTGTGTCCCCAGTACTGGGCGTCGCCCAGCTGCCAGAAATGCAGCCCGGCCGCGAACATGGGCCCGTAGGCGCGGTTGGCGAACTGTTGCAGCCGTCCGAGCAGGGTGTCCCGGCCGAAGCAGGCGGGCGCGGTCTGCAAGATGCCGATGCGCGGCCGCCGCTCCATGATGTGGACCATGTCGTTCAGGGTGTCGCCGCGCATGACGCTGTCCGCGTCGAACACGGCCATGTACTTGTACTCCCGGCCGTGGCGGCGGCAGAAGTCGGCCACGTTGCCGCTCTTGCGTTTCAGGTTGACCTTTCTGTTGCGGTAGAAGATGCGCCCCTGTGCGCCCAGTTCCTCCACCAGCCCGGCCCAGGCGGCCTCCTCCTCCATCCATTTGTCCGCGCTGCCGGAGTCGCTCAGGATGTGGATGTCGAACTGGTCCGCCCCCGGCGTGCGTTGCAGCGAGAGATAGGTGGTCTTGACCCCGGCCATGACCCGGGGGGTGTCCTCGTTGCAGATGGGGAAGAGCACGGCCGTGCGGGCCGGTTCGCCCGGCTCAAGCGGCTCGGACAGGGCGTGGCTGGCCGCGAACCGGTCGTAGCGGCGCATGATCGTGAACCAGCCCATGATGGCGGTCCAGAACCCCACGGATATCCAGGCGAACAGGATGGAGTAGACGATGATGATGGCCAGTTCCAGCAGGGTGGATCCCTTTTCGGGCAGGACCGAGCCCACGTAGGCGCTGGCCAGGGCCGACGGGATCAGGATGAGCAGGGTCAGGACCAGGCGCCGTTTTCCGGTGGAGAATTGCAGGCGGGAATCCCGCGGGTCGCGTTGCATCGGGTGCCTCACTGGGAAATGTTCAGCAGGAGCGTCAGGGCCAGCAGGAGCCCGACCACGGCCAGCCAGCCCCACTGGGCCAGGAAGCCGCCCAGGCCGGAGCGCGGGCGGCCCAGGTACTGGCCGGGCATGTGGCTGCGCTTGATGGGCGGATGGTCCGGCGGAAACGTCTCGGGACCGGAGGCAGGCAGCCGGGAGAGCAACGCGTCCAGGGCCTGTTCCGGCGTGACTCCGGCGGGCAGTTCCCGCAGGGTTGAAAGGACCAGCTCCAGGCGCGCCTCCGTGGACATGGGGAGCTGCTCCGCGTAGGCCAGCAGGCAGCGGGCGGCCCGCTCGCGCGAGCCGTCCATGTCATGGCCTCGGTCAGGGGCGATAGGCATAGTTCCAGGTTTCCGTCAGGGTGGTGTCGTTGATCTTGAGGAACGCGCGCAGGTCCACGGGCGGCTTGCGCTTGGGCAGGACCTTTTCCAGGGCCGAGGGGGCCTGGTTGGGCCGGACCACGAAGGACAGCCGCCAGCCGCCGGTGTGCTCGTTCTTTTCCACGTGCTGTTCGGAGACGACCGCGCCCGGTCCGCAGGTGACAACGCCCTCCACCTTGGAAGGCGGCAGCAGGAGATTCAGTGCCTTGCTCCGGAAATCGACGACGAAGCGCTGACCGCCGTTTCCGGCGTCGCCGGCCCGGGTGGCCTCCACATAGCCCAGCGGCGGGTGAGTGAAGCCGCCGCTGTTCCACATCAGCTTGTACTCGTAGGTCTGCGGCACGCCCACGGGCAGGGCGTCCCTGGGGCTCCAGAAGGCCACGATGTTGTCGTGGATGTCCTGGTTCGTGGGAATGTTGATCAGCTCCACGTGGCCGAAGCCCCAGTCGCCCACGGGCTCCACCCACAGGCTCGGACGGCGCTCGTAGGCGGCTTCGAGGTCCTGGTAGTGGTTGAACTCGCGGTCCCGCTGGATGAGGCCGTAGCCGCGCACGTTGTCCGCCTGGAAGGCGTTGATGTCCAGGTTCTCGGGGTTGTCCAGGGGCCGCCAGAACCATTCGCCCGAGTCGTTCTTGATCAGCAGGCCGTCCGAGTCGTGCACCTCGGGGCGGAAATCCCGGACCTTGCGCTCGTCCGTGTTCTCGCCGAACAGGAACATGCTGGTCAGGGGGGCGATGCCTATCTTGTTCACCGGCATGCGCAGGAACAGGGTGGCGGTGACGTTCATGGTGGTGGTCTTGCCGCCCTGCACGACGAAGGTGTACGCGCCGGTCAGGCTCTTGCTGTCCAGCAGGCCGTGCACGGTCAGGCTCGCGCTCTTCCGGCCCGGCTTCTCGATCCAGAATTCCTTGAAATAGGGGAACTCCTCGCCTTCAGGCAGGGCCGTGTCCACGGCCAGGCCCCGGGCCGACAGGCCGTAGACCTGGTCGTCGGCCATGGCCCGGAAATAGCTCGCGCCCAGGAAGGTCGCGATTTCATGGAACCGCTTCGGGCCGTCGCCTGGGCCGTCGATGCGGAATCCGGCAAACCCGAACTTGGCCGGAATCTGCTCCGGCAGGGTGTGGTTGTTGCCGTAGTCGAACATCGCGAGATCAAAGGGGACCGGCTCGACCACACCCTTGTCCACGACGTTGACGGCCACCAGCCTGTCGTAAAACATGCCGGGATGGAAGAACTGCACGTTGAAGGGCAGTTTCTCCTTCTTCCACAGGGCCTTTTCCGGGCGGTAGGTGATGTCGCGCCAGGCGTCGTAGTCGAGGTCGAGCAGGGACTGGGGCACCTCGCCCTGGGCCGGGGCGAACGGGGCCTGGCTCAATTGCCGGGCCTTGTCCACCACTACCTGGCGGGTGAATCCTTCGGGTTGATCGGTCTTGGCCGGTTCCGCGTGCAACGTGCCGGGCAGGGCCTGGATGAGCAGGACAAGGACCGGAAGCAGGAGGCGCAAGCGCCGGAGTGTGTGCCTGGATGAACGTATTGTATGTGGCATGGTTGTTGGTACGTTTTTCTCTTTTTGTTTGTTCCCGGCCAGAGCTTTAACCGAGCCGCAAAGAAAAAGACAGTACGCGATGCAAATTGTATTATCAATTTTGAAGCGTCCATTTGCACAAGGTATTTTTTTTCTGAATATTCAATGTGTTGGCGAGATAAATGGCAAAATATAAATTGAATCGGCATGTGGCGCCGGGGAAAATTGATAGACGGTCTCTATGAGGGGCGGCGTGACGGCCGCGGAAAGGGACCGGCGGCCCCCGCAACGGGTGCGGCGCGTGCCGGAAAATCAGGCGAGGGGCAGCCGGATGGTCATGCGGAAGCCTTCGCTGACGCTGGCCGCGCCGATGGTCCCGCCGTGGTCCTCGACGATCTTGCGGGCAAATGCCAGACCGAGCCCGTTGCCCTCCACGTCGTCGTAGCCCAGCCGCCGGAAGGGCGCGAACAGGGCCTCCAGCTCCTCCTCGCTCAGGGCGGGGTAGGCGTTGGTCACCCGGATGGTCAGGGCTTCGCCGTCGGCCTCGCAGCGGATGTCCACCGGGCCGTTGTCCGGGCTGTACTTGACCGCGTTGGACAGGACGTTGTCCAGGACGATGCGCAGGTCCTGCCTGCGGCAGCGGTAGGGCGGAACCGGAGCAAGGCGCAGCCCGAGCCGGATGGCCCGCTCGCCCGCGAGCGGCCCGACCCGTTCGGCGGCCTCCTTGATCATCTCGTTCATGTCGACCATGTCCTCGCGCGGCGGGGGCTCCTGGAGGTCGAACTTGGACAGCCTGAGGATCTGGTCGATGAGGGAATCCATGTGGTCGATCTCCTCTTCCATGCGCCGGACGTGCTTGGCCAGGCCGTCCGTGCGGCCCGCCTCCAGCCGTTCGCGGACGATCTGCTGGGACACGCGCATGCGCGCCAGGGGGGAGCGCAGCTCGTGGGACAGGTTGGCGGTCAACTCGCGCCCGCCCCGGATCATCTTTTCCAGGCTGTTGGCCATGTGGTTGAAGGTCCGGGCCAGGGTGCCCATCTCGTCCTTGCGCCTGTCGTCCACGCGCGGGGAGAAGTCGCCCCGGGCCAGCTTTTGCGCGGACCCGGTCATCTGGACCATAGGCCGGGTTATGCGCCGCGACACCGGGATGAGCAGCAGGGCGGCCACCGTGGCCATGAGGGCCAGCCCCTCCATGAACCAGACCTCCTCGTTGTGGGTGATCCATTCGTTGAGCAGGTGCACGGTCATGGTTCCCATCGGTGTCTTGAGCGGCCCGTAGGAGTATATGGACCCCTGATCGCCCTTGCGGACGAAATAGATGTGGTCGCCTGCGGGCGTGGTCAGCCTGAGGTCCATCTCCTCCTCGCCGGTCAGGGGCATGGCCTTGTAGGAGCGGGCCACGGTCTCGCCCTGTTCGTTGGTGATCCACGCCTCGCCGTTGAAGGCGTTGGCGTAGATGCCCAGGATGCGGCCCAGGCGGTCCCGGAGCTCCGGGGAGAGCCTGTCGGCCCCGTCGATCTCCATCTCGAGAATCTGCTGGAGGGCTTCGCTGCGGTCCAGCGCGTGCCGGGCGAAGGGCGGGCGCATGTGGCCCATCTTGAGCAGCCCGCCGATGCCCACGATGGCCACCGCCTGGACGAGGACGAAGGCGAAGAGAATATTGAGGTACAACCGGCTGACTTTCATCATTCCCCCATGAACATGTAGCCCGTGCCCCAGACGGTCCTGATCCGCTTGGCGTGGGCCGGGTACGGTTTGAGCTGGGAACGCAGCTTGCTGATGTGCACGTCGATGGACCGGTCGTAGGCCGCGAAGTCCTTGTCCCAGACCATGTCCATGAGTTCGTCGCGGGTCAGGGCGCGGTCCGAGTGGGTCATGAGCGCCTGGAGCAGGCGGAACTCCGTGGGGGCCAGTTCGATCTCGTCGTGGTCGACGACCAGGACCTGCCGGGAAAGGTTCAGGATGAGGCCGCCCGCGCGGATGGCCGTGGCGTCCGCCTTGCGCTCCCCGCAGGATTCCACCCGCCGGAGCACGGCCTTGATCCGGGCCAGCAGCTCGCGCGGGTTGAACGGCTTGGCCATGTAGTCGTCGGCCCCGAGTTCGAGTCCGACGATGCGGTCCGTGTCCTCGCCCTTGGCCGTGAGCATGATCACAGGGGTGATGAATTCGGCGCGGATGTCGCGCAGAACCTCGAGCCCGTCCCTGCCCGGCATCATCACGTCCAGGATGATGACGCTCGGATTGAGCGAACGGATGGTTTCCACCGCCTTCATGCCCGAGGGCAGGGCGGCCGTTGAGAAATCGTATTCCTCCAGGTATTCCGCCACCAGTTCGCGCAGCTTCTGGTCGTCATCAATGATCAGCACCGGGCCGTTGTTCTTCATGATTTGTCCTTACCCGCATGTCCCTTTGATTGGAAAGGCTCCCGGGCCTCGTTTTACAATCTTTAACAACTTTTAGCATCCTCCCCAATATTCTGCCGAACATTTTCCCGTAGTTTCGTCTCAAGTGAAACCATCCATGGAGAGCAACGTGAAAGGCAGAACAGTAACTACGGCCGTCCCGGCCATCCTCCTTCTGGCAGTGCTCCTCGCGGCCTGCTCGCCCTTCAGGCCGGACGCCCGCACCGAACCGGCGGCTCCGCTGCCCACCGGGTACACCCTCTACTCCGCACAGCCCGTCGAGACCGGCAAGTGGTGGGAAGCCCTGGGCAACGCCGAGCTGAACCACCTGGTGGAGACCGCCCTGACCGCCAATTTCGACCTGGAGCAGGCCTGGGCCAGGCTGCGCCAGGTCCGGGCGGTGGCCGTGCAGTACTCGGCGGGCAAATATCCGACTCTGGACGCCACCGGCGACTACAAACACACCCGGTCCTACACCAAGGGCGCCAAGGACGGCGCAACGACCTCGGAGACCCACGCCGTCGGCCTGGAGGCGGGGTATGAGCTTGACCTGTGGGGCCGCGTCGAGGCCGAGGCCAAGGGCGGGGAACTGGACTACCGGGCCTCGCGCGAGGACCTGAACGCCTCGGCCATGACCGTGGCCGGGGAGGTGGTCTCCCGCTGGCTGGAGATCCAGTCTCAGCGGCGCAAGGAGCGGATCGTCGAGGAGCAGATCAAGACCAACCTGACCTATCTCGAACTCATCGAACTGCGCTTCCGCAATTCCATTTCCACGGCGCTGGACGTCTACCAGCAGCGCCAGAACCTGGCCAAGGTCAAGGCGCTGCTGCCGCCGATCAAGTCCCAGGAACAGTTGCTCCTCAATGAACTGGCCTTGCTCATGGGCAGGCCCGCCGGTTCCGTGACCCTGGCCGAGGCCGAGGTGCCGGAGCCCAGGGAACTGCCCGGCCTGGGGCTGCCCGCCGACCTGTTGGCCAATCGGCCCGACGTGCGCTCGGCCGGGCTGGCCCTGTCCTCGGCTGACTGGTCCGTCGCCGCGGCCAGGGCGGACCGGCTGCCCTCCCTGACCCTGGCCGGGACCGGACAGTTCACCGGGGCCCAGCTCGGGACCATCTTCGACAATTGGATTCTGACCCTGGCCGGGGCCGTGGTCGGGCCGATCTTCGACGGCGGCTACCGCAGGGCCGAGGTGGACAAGGCCAGGGCCGTGGTGGACGAGAAGCTCGGCGCCTACAAGTCGACCGTCTACACCGCCTTCAAGGAGGTCGAGGACGCCCTGGCCGAGGAGAAGTGGCAGAAGGAATACCTGGACGCGCTCTCGGCCCAGCTCGAGGCGTCCCGCGTGAGCCTGCGCGAGGCCGTGTCCCGTTATGCCCAGGGGCTGGACGACTACCTTCCGGTCCTGAGCGCGCTGATGTCCGTGCAGGAGCTCGAGGTGACCATGGCCACGGAGCGGACCAACCTGATGCTTTATCGCGTAGCCCTGTACCGCGCCCTGGGCGGCACCTGGACCGATTCCCTGGCCGATCCCTCGCTTGCGGCCGATGATGCAAACACCGAACAGACAGGAACCAAGGGGTAACCATGAACCTTTACTTTAACAAAATGCGCGCCATATTCAGCCTCAAGGCGCTCGTCCCTCTGGCCATCGTCGTCGCGGCCGGTGCGGGGTCGTACTTCACCCTGGTCTCCGCGCCCAAGGCCAAGATGCGGCCGTCCCAGGTCATCCGCCAGAGCGTGAAGACCAGGCCGATGGCACGGACCGACCACCGCGTGCTGGTGGACGTCATGGGCACGGTCACGGCGGCCCGCGAAATCGACCTCCAGTCCCAGGTCTCCGGCAAGGTCGTCAAGGTCAGCGACAACTTCGTGCCCGGCGGGTTCTTCGAGGCGGGCGAGGACATCCTGAACATCGACGCCAAGGACTATGAACTGGCCCTGCGTGAGGTCGAGGCCGAAGTCACCGAGGCCGAGTACGCCCTCAAGGTCGAGCAGGGATACCAGAAGGTCTCGGCCCGCGAGTGGGCCCTGTTGCAGGAGGCCGGACAGTACACCGAGGCCGAGGCGGACCTGGCCCTGCGCAAGCCGCACCTGGCCAAGGCCAATGCGGACCTGCGCGCGGCCAGGGCCAAGCTCGAACAGGCCCGCATCGACCTGTCGCGCACCCGGGTCATCGCGCCGTTCCCGGCCATGATCGAGTCCAAAGACACGGACCTGGGCGCGGCCGTGGCCGTGCAGGGGAGCCTGGCGACCCTGGTGGGCACCGATGAATTCTGGATCCAAGCCTCGGTGCCCGTGGACCGGCTGGGTTGGATCAACCTGCCGTCAGCGAACCGGCCCGAGGGATCGAAAGCCACGATCATATCCGGCGGCGGGGCGGGCGAGAGCGTGCGCGAAGGCCGGGTTGTCCGGCTGCTGCCGTCCCTCGAGGACGAGGGACGCATGGCCAGGGTGCTCATCGCGGTCAGGGACCCGCTCAACATCGAGGGCCGGCCGGGCGTGAAGCCGCTGCTGCTCGGCAGCTACGTCTCGGTCAAGATCGAGGGCGACGAGCTCAAGGGCGTGTTCGCCGTTCCCAGGGCCGCCTTCCGCGACAACAGCCAGGTCTGGGTGCTGGCCGACAACGGCGCCCTGGACATCCGGACCATCGACCCGGTCTGGAAGGACGAGGAGAACATCGTCATCAGGGAAGGGCTCGCGCCGGGCGAGAGGATCGTCATGACCGACCTGGCCGCCCCGGTCCAGGGCATGCTCCTCAAGGCCGTGGACGACGAGAGCGAAACGGCCGGGCAACTGGCCGCCGGGGAGGCCGACAATGGCTAACGCGTCGCAGGAAAACGGCAAGGGCCCCATCGCCTGGATGGCGGGCAATTCCGTGGCCGCCAACCTGCTCATGGTCGTCTTTCTGGTGGGCGGGCTCATCTTCGCCCTGCAGATCAAACAGGAGGTCTTCCCCGAGTTCTCCCTGGATACGGTATCCATCGCCATCTCCTATCCTGGGGCCAGCCCCTCGGAGGTGGAGCAGGGGTGCGTCCTGGCCATCGAGCAGGCCGTGCAGGGCCTCGACGGCGTGAAGGAGGTCACCTCCACGTCCTCGGAGGGCACCGGTAGCGTGGTGGTAGAGGCCCTGGAAGGGGCGGACCTGCAGAAGCTCACCCAGGACATCAAGACCGAGGTGGACCGCATCACCTCCTTCCCGGAGGAGGCCGAGGACCCGGTCATCTCCGAGGTCTCCCACCAGCGCCAGGTCCTGTCGGTCATGATCTCGGGCGACCAGCCCGACACCACCCTGCGCGAGCTGGCCGAACAGCTGCGCGAGGAGTTGATCAGCCACCAGGGCGTCACCCAGGCCGAACTGGCCGAGGTCAGCGACCTGCAGATATCCATTGAGGTGCCGCAGAGCCGCCTGCGGGCCCACAACCTGTCGCTGGGCGAGGTGGCCGAGCGCGTGGGCGAGGCCTCGGTGGACCTGCCCGGCGGGGCCATCAAGGCCCGGTCCGGCGAGGTCCTGGTGCGCATGAAGGACCGCCGCGACTACGGCCGCGATTTCGCCCGCATCCCGGTGGTCACCGGCAACGACGGCACCCAGGTGCGCGTGGAGGACCTCGGCAAGGTCATCGACGGGTTCGAGGACGACGACATCGTGACCACCTACAACGGCAAGCGCGCCGTGCGCGTGGACGTGTACCGCGTGGGCGACCAGACGCCCATCTCCGTGTCGGACGCGGTCAAGGACGCCCTTGAAACGTTCAAGGCGCGCCTCCCCTCGGGCGTGTCCGTGGACATTCTCAACGACATGTCCGAGGCCTACGCCCAGCGCATGGACCTGCTGCTCGGCAACGGCTACCTGGGACTGGCCCTGGTCTTCGGCTTCCTGGCCCTGTTCCTGGAGCCGAGGCTCGCCTTCTGGGTGGCCATGGGCATCCCGACCTCGTTTCTGGGCAGCTTCCTGATCCTCTCCCTGCTGGGGGTGAGCATCAACATGATCACCATGTTCGCCTTCCTCATCGCGCTGGGCATCGTGGTCGACGACGCCATCGTGGTCGGCGAGAACGTGTTCACCATGCGGCAGGAGGGCATGCCGCCGCTCCAGGCGGCCATTGCCGGGGCCAGGCGCATCGGCATGCCCGTGGTCTTCAGCGTGCTGACCAACATCGCGGCCTTCGTGCCGCTGCTGTTCATTCCCGGCGTCATGGGCAAGATATTCTGGTCCATCCCGGTGGTGGTCATCGCGGTCTTCGCCATCTCGCTCATCGAGTCCCTGTTCGTCCTGCCCGCGCACCTGTCCCATCTGGGCGGCGAGAGGAGCCGGATCATGGCCTGGGTGACCGGATACCAGGAGAAGGTGGCAAGCGGGCTGTTGCGCTTCATCCGCAACGTCTACCGCCCCTTCCTGGATTGGTGCCTGCACTGGCGCTACGTCACCGTGGCCTTGGGCGTGGCCCTGCTGCTCCTGTGCACGGCGTTCGTCATGAGCGGCAGGCTCGGCTTCACCCTCATGCCCAAGGTGGAGTCCGATTATGCCTACGCCACGGCCGAGCTGCCCTACGGTTCGCCTGTGGAAAAGACCGAGGCGGTGCGTGACCGGCTCCTGGCCGCCGCCCGCAAGGTGGCCGCCGAGAACGGCGGCGACAGGCTGGTCGTCGGCATGGACGCCAAGATCGGCGGGGCGGGAAGGGATATCTCCGGCCCGCACGTGCTCAAGATCAAGGTCTACCTGTCCGCGGCGGACATCCGTCCCGTCTCCACTCAGGAGTACGTGGACAAGTGGCGCAAGGAGGTGGGCGACATCGTCGGCCTGGAGCTCCTGTCCTTCGCCTCGGACAAGGGCGGGCCCGGCGCGGGCGACGCCCTGGAGTTCGAGCTCAGCCATTCGGACACCACGGTTCTGGAGCGGGCGGCCCGCGAATTGGCCAGCACCCTGGAGCAGTACCCAAGGGTCAAGGACGTGGACGACGGGTTTTCGCCCGGCAAGGACCAGCTCGACTTCACCATGAACCCGGCGGGCCGGGCCCTGGGCCTGACCGCCCAGGACGTGGCCAGCCAGGTGCGCGCCGCCTATTACGGCAAGGAGGTCCTGCGCCAGCAGCGCGGCCGCAACGAGGTCAAGGTGGTGGTCCGCCGTCCCGAGAGCGAGCGGGTGTCCGAGTACGATCTGGAAGAGCTGATGCTCAAGACGCCCGGTGGCAAGGAAGTGCTGCTGCGCGACGTGGTCGACGTGAAGCGGGGCAGCGCCTACACCTCCATCAACCGCACGGAAGGCCGCCGGGTGCTTTCGGTCACGGCGGACGTGGAACCGCAGGACCAGGCCACCCAGGTCATGCAGTCGGTCCTGGCCGAGGTCATCCCCAGGCTCAAGGCCGAGTATCCGGGGCTGTCCTGCCGCATGCAGGGCAAGCAGGCCGACATGACCGAGTCCACCAACACCCTGTTCAAGGGCCTGCTCCTGGCCATGCTCGCCGTGTACGCCCTGCTGGCCATCCCATTCAAGAGCTACGTCCAGCCGCTGATCATCATGGTCAGCATCCCGTTCGGCGCGGTGGGCGCGATCCTCGGGCACATGGCCTTCGGCTACTCCATCAGCCTGATGAGCCTGCTCGGCATCGTGGCGCTGTCCGGGGTGGTGGTTAACGACTCGCTGGTGCTCATCGACTGCGCCAACGAGTTTGCGAGGGCGGGCAAGTGCGCCCACGACGCGGTGCTCGACGCGGGCACGGCCCGGTTCCGGCCCATCCTGCTGACCACCCTGACCACCTTCAGCGGCCTGGCCCCGATGATCCTGGAGACCTCCCGGCAGGCCCGGTTCCTCATCCCCATGGCCCTGTCGCTTGGCTTCGGCATCCTGTTCGCCACCCTGATCACTCTGATCCTGGTCCCGTCCCTGTACATGATCCTGGAGGACATCCAGCGCAAGCTGCATATCCTGGCCTTCAGGCGGCCGCCGTCGGCGACCCGTGAGGCACCGAGGGAGCTGGCCGAACAAGAATGACGCGGCCCCCCGAGGGAGGCCGCGCATACACCCCGATATGCGGGGTGCAAGTGAAGGGGGGCGGTCCTACCGCGCCCCTTCCTTCATGGCGTAGACCAGTTCCCGCGCGGCCTCGGCGGGCGAGGGCGCGGAGCAGATGGCCGAGACCACGGCGACGCCGGACACGCCCGAACCGGCCACGGCCCGGACGTTGTCGCGCTGCACGCCGCCTATGGCCACCAGCGGTATGGAGGACAGCCCCATGGCGCGCCGGAGTCCGTCCGGCCCCCACGGCGAGCCATGGACGTCCTTCTTGGTCCGGGTCGGGTAGACCGGACCGATGCCGATGTAGTCCACCGGACGGTTCTGGGCGTCCAGGAGTTCGGCCTCTGTCTCCACGGACAGGCCGAGAATGGCGTCCGGACCCATGATCCGGCGGACGTCCTCGGGGAGCATGTCCGACTGGCCCACGTGCACGCCCTCGACCCCGGCGGCCAGGGCCACGTCCACGCGGTCGTTGATGAGCAGGGGGATGGACAGGGGCTTGAGCAGCCTGTGCAGGGCTCGGGCGAGCTCCACGAACTCGCCGGTGTCTGCCTCCTTCTCGCGCAGCTGGACCATGGTGCAGCCGCCCTCGGCGGCCTGGGCCACGACCTTTTCCAGGGACCGGCCCATACAGAGGCTGCGGTCGGTCACGAGATAGACGAGCAGATCCTGCGGTCTCATGATCTCACCACCTTGAGCCGCGCCCGCACTGTGGCTTCGTCCAGGAGATAGAGGGCGTCGTGGAGGTGCATCTGGAGGCTGCCGGGGCCGGGCGAGACCTCGGCGGCCTGTTCCCCGGCCATGTTCATGACTGCGGCGGTGTCCACGGCGGCCTGGAAATAGTCGTGCTGGACCGCGGCGAACGCCCCGGCCAGGGCGGAGCAGGTGCAGCCGAGCCCGGTCACGCGCGGCATCATGGCCGATCCTCCGGCCAGGCGCATTTCGCGGCCTTCGCCGATCACCAGGTCGGTCTCGCCGCTGACCAGGACCACGCAGCCGTAGCGCTCGTTCAGGTCCTTGGCCGCGTCCTCGGCCTCGTCCACGCCCATGGAGGTGTCCACGCCCTTGGGACGGCCGTCCTCACCGGCCAGGGCCATGATTTCCGAGGCGTTCCCCCGGACGATGTCCGGGTGGTACTTCTCGAGAAATTCCAGGCAGGTGTCCGTGCGCAGCCGGTTCACTCCGGCGGCCACGGGGTCGAGCACGATGGGCATGTTCATGTCATTGGCCTGGGCCATGGCCACGTGCATGCCGACCACGTAATCGTCGGCCAGGGTGCCGATGTTGACCACCAGGGCCCCGGCCAGGTCCACCAGGCCGGGCAGGTCCTCGGCCACGTGGTTCATGGCCGGGGAGGCTCCCAGGGCGAGCAGGGAGTTGGCCGTGTTGTTGGTGACCACGTAGTTGGTGATGTTGACGATCAGCGGCGCCTGCTTGCGGACCGCCTGGATGTCCTTCCAGACCTTGCGGATCAATGTCTCGGGAGCGCTCATTTCAGCAGCTCCCCGACGCTGTCCACCTTGCCGCGCATGCGCCCGGCCCCGCCTTCCCTGGAGTCCACGGTCAGGTTCAGGTAGACCCGGCCGCATTCCTTGCGCATGTCGTCGTGGCACTGCTTGATGGTCCGCACGATCTCGTCGAATTCGCCTTCGAGCACGGTGCCCATGGCCCCGAGTTCATAGGGCAGCCCGGATTCCCGGACGATCTCGATGGTCCGGGCCACATAGGGAGCGAAGGAGCCCTGGTCGGGCCGCTCCAAGGGAAACAGGCTGAAGGTGGCTACACAGCTCATGACATTACTTCCTTGTTGATGCGTTCAATAAAGGCCGCTCTGGGGCGGCCGACAGGGCCAGGATTGACCCATTCATGCATAACGTCAATGCCCGAAGCCCGGTAATTTCCCATTCCATGATCACGAAGCCCTGATTATCGCGTCCGCATCCCGCGAATGCGGCCTCAAAAAGTTTAGGAAGTAAAGGGGTATAGGGTCCTGGAGAAGGGGGATCGCTGCTATCCTCATCCGTAAGATTCGAAGACTCGCCAACGGCTTGGAGGCCCGGAGGCAAAAAAAGGCCGGAGCGTTCGCTCCGGCCTTTTTATTGATTGCGATGAACGCGGGTCGGCTATTCCTTGCAGTCTTCGCCTGCCATGTGCTTGAGGGTCTCGTAGCGCTTGTTGTAGCTGGCTTCGATCTCTGCCCGGTATTCCTTGGAGAACTCGGGGTAGAACCGCTCCAGCATGGCGTAGCGGTTTTCGCCGGACAGGAACTCCTGGAGGGTGCCGTCGGGCGCCTTGGATTCCAGGATGAACGGGTTCTTGCCCTCGTCGGCCAGCTGCGGGTTGTAGCGGTAGAGCGGCCAGTAGCCGGAATCCACGGCCAGCTTCTGTTCCATCTGGGTCTTGCCCATGCCCTTCTTGATGCCCTGGTTGATGCACGGGGCGTAGGCGATGATCAGGGACGGGCCGGGGTAGGCCTCAGCCTCCTTGACGGCCTTGAGGAACTGCTGCTTGTTGGCGCCCATGGACACGGAGGCCACGTAGACGTAGCCGTAGGTCATGGCCATGCGTCCCAGGTCCTTCTTGTTGGTCGTCTTGCCGGCCGCCGCGAACTTGGCGATGGAGCCGAGCGGGGTGGCCTTGGAGGACTGGCCGCCGGTGTTGGAGTACACTTCGGTGTCGAGGACCAGGACGTTGATGTCCTTGCCGGAAGCCAGCACGTGGTCCAGGCCGCCGTAGCCGATGTCGTAGGCCCAGCCGTCGCCGCCGAACACCCAGATGGACTGCTTGGTGAACAGGTCGGACATGTCCAGGATTTCCTTGAGGGCCTTTTTGCGCGTGCCCTTGAGGGCCTTTTTGAGGGCCTCGCCGGCGGCCTTGGATTCCTCGGGGTCGTCCATGACCTTGGCCCACTTGTTCAGCTTGGTCTTGAGCGCGCCTGTCTCGGCCTTGGCGGCCTCCTTGCAGAGCGCGGCCAGGTGGGTGCGGCGCTGGTCCGTGGCCATCTCGATGCCGTAGCCGAACTCGGCCGCGTCCTCGAACAGGGAGTTGCCCCAGGCCGGGCCGTGGCCGTCGGGATTGACGCAGTACGGAGCGGTGGGGGCGGAAGCGCCCCAGATGGACGAACAGCCGGTGGCGTTGGCGATGACCATGCGCTCACCGAAGAGCTGGGTGATGACCTTGACGTACGGGGTCTCGCCGCAGCCCGCGCAGGCCCCGGAGAACTCCATCAGCGACTTGCGGAACTGGGAGCCCTTGACCGTGTCGCGGCCAAAGACGTCCTTGTAGGAGACGGTGTCCGAGAAGTCGAAGTTGGGCACCTGGACCTCGGTCTGGGTGGCTATGGGCTTCATGACCAGGGCCTTTTCCTTGGCCGGGCAGATGTCGGCGCAGTTGCCGCAGCCCAGGCAGTCCAGGGAGTTGACCTGGAGGCGGAAGTGCATGCCCTTGATGTCCTTGCCCACCGCGTCGATGGTCTCATAGGTGGCCGGGGCCTTCTTCATCTCCTCGTCGGTGGCCAGCACGGCGCGCAGGGCGGAGTGCGGGCAGACAAAGGCGCACTGGTTGCACTGGATGCAGTTTTCCTTGATCCACTCGGGCACCAGGATGGCCACGCCGCGCTTCTCGTATTTGGAGGTGGCCGAAGGCATGGTGCCGTCGTGGGAGAAGACCGACACGGGCAGGGAATCGCCCTTCTGGGCCAGGACCGGGCGCATGACGTTCTTGACGTAGTCCGGCTCGCGGCGGTTGGGGGCCTTGTCGTCCTTGAGGGTCTTCCAGGCGTCGGGCACCGGAATCTCGACGATGGCGTCGGCGGCCGCGTCCACGGCGGCGCAGTTCATGTCCACGATCTTCTGGCCCTTCTTTCCGTAGGCCTTGTCGATGCCGTCCTTGAGCAGGGCCACGGCCTTCTTGAAGGGGATGACGTCGGCCAGCTTGAAGAAGGCGGTCTGCATGACCATGTTGATGCGTCCGCCGAGGCCCGCCTCGCCCGCGATTTTGACCGCGTCCACGGTGTAGAACTTCAGGCCCTTTTCGGCGATGGTCCGGCGCATGGCGGCGGGCAGTTTCTTGTCCATCTCCTCGGCGGTCCAGGGACAGTTGAGCACGAAGGTGCCGCCGTCCTTGATGCCTTCGAGCACGTCATAGAGGTTCACGTAGCTCGGGTTGTGGCAGGCGATGTAGTCCGCGTTCTGGACCAGGTAGGTGGACTGGATGGGCTTCTTTCCGAAGCGCAGATGGGAGATGGTGATGCCGCCCGACTTCTTGGAGTCGTAGGCGAAATAGCCCTGGGCGTAGAGGTTCGTGTTGTCGCCGATGATCTTGATGGCCTGCTTGTTCGCGCCCACGGTGCCGTCGGAGCCCAGGCCCCAGAACTTGCACTGGACCGTGCCTTCGGGGGTGGTGTCCACGCAGTCGCAGTCGAACAGCGAGGTCATGGTCACATCGTCGGTGATGCCGACCGTGAAGCCGTTCCTCGGCCGGTTCAGGGAGTTGTAGACCGACTCGACCTGGGCCGGGGTGAAGTCCTTGGAGCCCAGCCCGTAGCGGCCGCCCACGATGACCGGGGCGTTGCGCTTGCCCGCGTAGGCGGCGCAGATGTCGAGGTACAGGGGATCGCCCAGGGAACCGGGTTCCTTGGTGCGGTCCAGGACCGCGATCTTCTTGACGGTCTTGGGGATGGCGGCGAGCAGGTGCTTGACCGAGAAGGGCCGGTACAGCCGGACCTTGACCAGGCCGACCTTCTTGCCCTGCGCGTTGAGGTAGTTGACGGTCTCCTCGATGGTCTCGCAGCCGGAGCCCATGGCGATGATGATGCGGTCCGCCTTGGGATGGCCCACGTAGTCGAACAGCTTGTAGCGGCGGCCGGTGATCTTGCCGACCTGCTTCATGGCGTTGGTGACGATGTCGGGGATGGCGTCGTAATAGGTGTTGGTCGCCTCGCGGCCCTGGAAGTAGATGTCCGGGTTCTGGGCCGTGCCGCGAACGTCCGGGTGCTCGGGGTTCATGGCCCGTTTGCGGAACGCGGCGACCTTGTCCATGTTCAGCAGGGGCAACATGTCCTCGTAGTCGATGACCGCGATCTTCTGGATCTCGTGGGAGGTGCGGAAGCCGTCGAACACGGAGAGGAACGGGACGGACGCCTCCACGGCGGACAGGTGGGCCACCAGGGAGAGGTCCATGACCTCCTGGACGGAGTTGGAGAAGAGCATGGCGAAGCCGGTCTGGCGGGTGGCCATGACGTCCTGGTGGTCGCCGAAGATGGACAGGGCGTGGGCCGCGATGGCGCGGGCGGACACGTGGAAGACGCCGGGCAGCAGTTCGCCGGAAATCTTGTACATGTTCGGGATCATCAGGAGCAGCCCCTGGGAGGCGGTGAAGGTGGTGGTCAGCGCGCCCCCGGCCAGGGAGCCGTGTACCGCGCCCGCCGCGCCCGCTTCGGACTGCATCTGGCGGATCTGCACGGTCTGGCCGAAAATGTTTTTCCGTCCATGGGCCGCCCATTCATCGGCGATCTCGCCCATGGGCGTGGACGGGGTGATGGGGTAGATGGCGGCCGTCTCGCTCATGGCGTAGGCCACGTGCGCGGCAGCGGTATTGCCGTCCATTGTTTTCATGGTCTTCTTGGGCATTTGCTTCTCCAAGTGTTTTGATTTGACCTGTATCTGCCTGGGGACATATTGCGGGTCTCGACGCTCGATTCCCGTGCGGTCCATGCGGACCGGATCATGCATGAATATTCACGCTCCATCATAGTTGTTTCGCGATTTATGAAGCCGGGGTCAAGTCCTTTGCCCTCCGTTCCCCGAGCAATCGACGCCATTTACCGAATATTCGGGGCCGCCGCAGGACGGATGCCGGTTTTATGATAGAATTCATAGCGTTGGCCGGTGGGGTTTCATGGCGCTCGATCGGGTGCTTTGGCAATCGCATACCCGGGCGCGTGTCACAGCGGGAGACGGCCGAAAAAAAGGCCCCGGTGTTTCGGGGCCTTTTTCCTCTTTTTCGGCATTATTTTTCGGTTTTGAATCCGGCGCGGCTCCAGGCGATGTAGCCGCCGGCCAGGCTGCGGACGTCCCAGTAGCCGTGCTTCTGCAGGTAGGAGGCGGCGATGTTGGCGCGATAACCCGCCGCGCAGTAAAGCAGGTGGTGGGTGTCCTCGTCGAGATCGAACTTGCCGTCCAGAATATCCACGAGCGGGATATGCCTTGCGCCGGGGATGTGGCCGTTCTCCCACTCGACCGGGGTGCGCACGTCGATCAGGCTGATCGCCTTGCCTTGCTCCTGGACGTTTTGCAGGACCTGGGCCGAGTCGATGGCCAGGGAATCCACCGCGCGGCCGCTGTAGACCCAGGCCTGGATGCCGCCGGACAGGTAGCCCAGGATGTTGTCGTAGCCGATGCGGTGCAGTTCCACGCGCATGCGCTCGTAGTCGTCGCGGGTGTCCACCACCAGGAGGATGTCCGCGTCCGGCTCCACGGTCATGCCCACCCAGTTGGCCAGGCTCGGCTCGAAGCCGATGTTCAGGGAGCCGGGGATGTGGTACCCGGCGTAGGCCGCCGCGTCGCGCACGTCGATGACCACCGCGCCGTCCTGCATCTTCTCCTCGAACTTGTACGGGTTCATGGCCAGGTCCAGGGGGCAGCGTTCGAGCAGGGGCGCGCCCGAGGCGTTGGTGGAGATGATGTGGGTGAAGGACTTGGGCCGGGCCGGGAAGTTCTGGCTCATGGCCAAGTGGAAGTCCTCGAATTTGTCGAAGCCGAGCATGGGATTGTGGCGGCGTTCGAAGCCCAGGGTGGAGCTCGGTTTGGAGGACATGCCGCGCCCGCACAGGGACCCCGCTCCGTGGGCCGGGAAGACCTCCAGGCTGTCCGGGAACTGGGCGAACTTGACGTACAGGGAGTTCCAGAGGTTCTCGACCTGCTCGTAGAGCCTGGCCCCGCCCACCAGGTCGGGCCGCCCGATGTCGCCCACGAACAGCACGTCGCCGGTCAGCAGCATCCACGGCTCGTCGCCGCGCGTGGTGTCCGTGACCAGCAGGGACAGGGCGTCCGGGGTGTGGCCGGGGGTGAAAAGCACCTCGAGTTTGGCGTTGCCCACGGTCAACTGCTGGCCTTCCACCAGGGGGGTGAATTCGTAGTCCACCGGGGAGGTTTCGTAGACCATGATGTCGCAGCCGGTCTGCGACTTCAGTTCCTGCGCGCCGGACACGTGGTCCGCGTGCACGTGGGTATCGATGACGTGGACTATCCTCATGCCTTCCTCGCGGGAGATGTCCAGGTAGTCCTGCACGTCCCGCTTGGGGTCCACAACAACCATCTCACCGGCGGCGGGGCAGCCGATGACGTAGGAAAAGCAACCAAGTCCGGGGGTGGTGATCTGTTTGAAGTACATTGAGAGCTCCTTGGTGAATTCTCTTCTTGCTACGGCAAGGATAAGCACAAAGAATGTTCAATGCAACATGTGATCAAGTATTCGGGTACTCCTACTTGAGCTCCTCGGCCTTGGCCCGGAAGCGTCCGGCCAGGTCGTCCATCAGGTCGGCGGCGGTGCCGAACGCCTTCAGCTTCTCCTCGGGTTGGCCCAGCGTGCGGCGGTAGGCCCACTGGGAGAGATAGAAGAGCTCGGACTCGGGGCACGACTGGCAGACCTGCCTGAGGTGGGTGACGATCTCGGCCCGGGTCCGCTCGCGGAACAGGATGGCCTGCTTGAGTCGGTCGCTGGCCTCGCCCGTGGCCTTGCCGTCGGCCATGGCGGCCTGGAGCTGGCCGTTGGCCCGTTCCACGGCCTTGGCCGCGCGGCGGTACTTGCCCGCCATCTCGACGATGGACGGATCGTCGGCAAAGGCGTGGAAGACCTCGGCGGTGCCCTCAATGCGGCGGGCGTTGAGCCGGAGCATGACCTTGATCTCGTCGGTGGTCAGGGTCCGGTTCTCGGTGGTCTTGCCGACCACGTATTCGCGCTCGGTGTTGGCCGCGGTGTCCACCAGGTGGACCATGAAGGCCGGGGCGTAGATATCGTACAGGGTCTTGAGCATGGTCGGCGTGAAGGCGTAGTCGTAGACCGCCTTGCGCGAGCCATTGATGTCGTTGCCGGATACGGCGAAGCCGTCCAGCTCGCGGCCGTAGTAGCGGTTCAGGGCCACGGCCGTGGCCAGGGAGTCGGGCTTGCCGTTGGGGCCGCGCGGCTGGAAGCGATGCAGCAGGAAGTCGGCCAGGGATTCCACGAAGGTGAAGGTGACCACCTTGTCCTCGGAGACCTCGATGGTCTTGGGCTCCTGGGGCTTCTCGGGTTCGGCGGCGGGCGGCGGCGTGACCGTCTCGGGCTTGGCCGTGGAGGCCGAATAGTCGGGCTTGGCCTCCTGGCCCTTGTCCACCCAGTCGGGGGCCTTGGCGGGCTCGGTCGCGGGTTCGGCGACCTCCTGCCGCACGGCGGAGGGTTCTTCATTGTTCCGGTTCAGGATGAAAAAGGCGCCGACGGCGAGCAGTACGGCGCAGGCGATGAGTATGAGGGCGGTCCGGTTCTGTTTCATGACCATGCCTCCCGGCAGGGGGTGTTGGTTGGCCTTCGTGGGTAAGGCGTACTCGATGTCCTTGTCGGCGCGGGCCGATGCCGTTTCGACGGGAACCCGCCCCGTCGAGCCCAAGGCTACCCCGAGCGCCCGTTTTGGGCAATGCCTCTTTGGGCCCGGCGGCCCGACCTTCAGACGGTCCGGGCCGGAGCCATGAGGGGACGGCCTGCCCCTTCCTCGCTGCGGACGTCACGGCGCGACAGGTTGCGATCTCTGGCAACCTCTTGATCTTTAAGAGTATAGTTTTGGATAAGGCGACGGCATGATGGAAGAAGGCCGTCGGCTCCGGACCACCATGGGCGGCCCGGAGCCTTCGGCCAAGGATGGGCTAGGTGTCGTTCTCCATGGCTTCCTTGAGGAAGGGGACGTAGCGGTGGTCCACGCCCTTGATGTGGTTGGTCAGCCAGTCCTTGAGGAAGAAGAACAGGTCGCGGCTCATGCCGGTCTGTCCCGCCTTGAATTGTTCGATGAACGCCGTGGTGTCGCTCAGCAGCTTCCGGTGCACGGCCTTGTGCTGATCGGTCTCGGGGTAGCCGTACTTGTCGAACAGGGTCTCCTCCTGTTCGAAATGGAAGACGGCATAGTGGCCCAGTTCGTCCAGTATTTCGCCGAGCACGGCCTTGCCCTTGCCCTGCTGCATGGCGCTGTTGAGGCGGTTGATCAGGCCGATCAGTTCCTGGTGCTGTTCATCAATGAGTTCGATGCCGGTGGCGATGGAATCGTCCCAGACAATGAGCGGCGGGGTCTCGTCGAGTTCCACGGGGGCTCCGCGCAGCGGCCGGGCCGGTTTGAGGGCGGCCGCCACGGCGGGTTTGGGCGCGGGTCCCTTGACCGCCCGGGGGGCCTCCCCGGCGGGCCTGTAGGCCGGTTCGGCCGGGGGCAGGGGCTCCCTGCGCGGCTTGAACACCCGGGGCGGCGCCGGGCATTCTTTGTCGCCCTCGGTCCTGAAGAACAGCAGCTCCTGGCGGAGGCCGGACGCTTCGCCGGACAGCTCCTCGGTGGTCTCGGACAGTTGGCGGGCCATCCGCGCGGTGTCCTGGATGCCTGAATCCAGGTCCCGGACGGCCTTGCCGACCATCTCGGTGTCGCGGTGCTGCTCGGAGCTGGAGGCGTTGATCTCCTCGATCATGGCGGCGGTCTTTTCGATGTCGGGCACCAGCAGCTTGAGCAGGTCGCCCGCCTGGTTGGAGATGTCCACGGTGTCGGCGGAGAGCTCGCCGATCTCCTTGGCCGCCTGGCCGGACCGCTCGGCCAGCTTGCGCACCTCGGAGGCGACCACGGCGAACCCCTTGCCGTGCTCCCCGGCCCGGGCCGCTTCGATGGCCGCGTTCAGGGCCAGGAGGTTGGTCTGCCGGGCGATTTCCTCGATGACCGTGATCTTGCCCGCGATGGTCGTGATGGCCTCCAGGGCCGTGCCCACGGATTCCCCGCTCTGCCGGGCGTCCGTGGCCGCCTTCATGGCCAGATGGTGGGTCTCCATGGAATTGCTGGCCGTGGTGGCGATGTTGGTGCGCATCCCCTCCATCAGGGAGGCGATCTCGCTGACCGAACCGGCCTGGCGCGTGGCGTTCTGGGCCAGGGTGGCGGCCATATCGTTCAGCCCGGCACTTCGTTCGGCCATGGTCACGGTGGAGTCCTTGGCCTGGCTGACCACGTCCTTGAGCCGTTCCTCCATGGAGGTCAGGGCGCGGGCCACCAGCCCGATCTCGTCATTCTGGTCGTTGACGCAGACCTGGGTCAGGTCGCCCTTGCAGATGATGTCCATGGCCGAACTGAAGGTGTGCAGCGGCCGGACGAGCTTGCGCTGGATGGCCAGGAAGCTGATCAGCGTGGTCAGGAGCATGATGGCGATGCCGATGACCTGCGACAGGAGCAGGACGTTTACGCGGCTTTCCGACTCCGCCTGCATCATGGTCACGGCCTGGTTCATGTTGACCAGCACGGCCAGGCTCTGCTTGTTGAAGTCGCCGCCCAGAGTCTGGTGCTCCAGTATGGCGTCAATGGCGGCGCTGTATGGTTCCCACAGCGCCTGCACCTTGAGCAGCTGGGTCCTGACGGCTTCGGACGGGGAGGGCAGGTCCCGCTTCTCGCCGTCCGGGTCGGCGGTGACCGGGGCCGGGCCCGAGTCGGCCAGGGCGGCCAGGGTCTCCCGGAACAGGCGGGAGGTGGCCTTCACCTGTTTGCCGATCTCAGCGCCGTCCCGGCCCGCGCGCCGCTCTTCGAGATAGAGCAGGGCCTCCTTGGCCATCTTCTGGCTGAGCATGCGCTGGCGGCCCGCCAGGTTGATGACCAGCCCGTCGTGATTCTGGGCCGAGGTGATGACCACGGTGGCCACGAACATGGCCAGGCCAACGGCCAGGAGCAGCCCGATGGCCGAATACAGCTTGACTCGTAGACTCATCCTTTCCTCCTGTGGCAAACGGCCGGCGAAATGCCGGTTGCCTGCCTGATCATGGATTTAGGATAGAACGCTACCAGAAGAATATCGGTTGTGTGATTATAATTCCCGTAGCGGGAAAGCGGGAAATTTGGATGGGCGGGAGAAGGGAGCGGGAGGGGGCGTCAGGGACGGAGCCGCCAGCCGTTGGCGTAGACCGTGAAGCCGTGCGCGCTGATGCGCCCGATGAGGGTGATGCCGTGTTTTTCGGCCAGTTCCATGCCCGCGCTGGTGGCTGCGGAAAAGCCGCACAGGACCGGAATCCGGGCCGTGGCCGCCTTGTCCGCCAGGTCCGAGGCCAGCCGGGAGGTGAGCATGGCGATTTCCACCCCGGCCAGGAGGCGGTTCTCCAGGGCCAGGCCCACGGCCTTGTCGAAGGCGCAGTGGCGGCTGACATCCTCGCCGTAGGCCAGCAGTTCGCCGTCCGCCCTGAACAGGGCCGCCGCATGGGTGGCCCGGGTGCTGTGGTACAGCCGCTGGCGCTGCTCGAACCGGTCGCGGAGCCGGAAGATCCGCTCGGGGTCGATGCGCGGGCCGTCCGGCAGCGGGCCGAGGCCGCGCCGGGATTTCACCGGCCTGAGCCTGACAACGGCGCGGCCCGGATCGTTGTCCGGAAAGGCCATGCCGAGGATGTCGGCCGGTGTGCGGATGAGCCCCAGGGAGAAGAGGTGCCCGGCGATCAGGTGCGCGTCGTCGCCCGGAGTGCGCGACAGGAGGATGTCCTCGAGGCCGGACACGGTGATGCGCAAGGTTTCCTCCACGGCCACCATGGCCGTGCGGCCGTGCAGTGAGCCGTCGCAATAGTATTCCAGGGAGGTCCCGCGAACCAGTTCGCGCGCCTGGCCCGGCGTTTCGGGACGAGGCGTGGCGCTTTCGCGGGAGGGCTGGGTGCGGACGCTCAGGGAGAACTGTGTGGAGGGCATCGGCTGTCCTTGTCGGTTCGTTTTCGCGCAGCGCGCTCGTCCCGGTCCCGGACCGGGCGGCCGGAGCGTCGCGGGGACGCTCCGGCCCGGTTCCGGAGGCGGGACGGTTTAGGCCTTCATCGCCTTGATCGGGCTCGCCAGTTTGGCGAACAACTGCTTCTTGGTCATGGGGCCGACCTGTTTGGCCTCGGCCACCGCGTACTTGTGGTAGGTGTCGGGCGTGTCGGTCATCAGGTAGATGACGTTGACGTCCTCGGGGTCGGCCAGGGAGGCCTTGGGCCATTTCTTCTTCAGGAGCGCGAGCCGCTCCTTGGCCAGTTTGAGCATGTCGGCGCGTTCGCCGAAGTTCATGGTCCCGGTGGGACAGGCCCGGACGCAGGACGGGGGCAGGCCGTTGTGGATGCGGTCGTTGCACATGGTGCACTTGGACAGCAGCCCGGTCTGCGCGTTGCGCCGGGGGATGTTGTACGGGCACGCCTCGCGCACTTCTTCGGCCTGCTCCGGGGTGAACTGCGCGGTCTTCTCGGTGTAGAGCACCGCGCCGGTCTTTTCGTCCTTGAGGATGGCGCCGTCGATGTACACGTCGCCCACTTCCTTGCAGGGCGGAACCTCGCAGTGGCGGCACTGGTCCGGGAAGAAGTTCCAGCGGATGGTGCCGGTCGAGTCCATGTAGTCGTGGAAGCGGACCAGCTTGTAGTTGTTGGGATTCAGGTCCGGCGGATTCTGGTGGCTCCCCCATTGCAGGGTCTTGTTGGCGGGAAGCCCGTGCCATTCCTTGCAGGCCAGTTGGCAGCCGCGGCACGCGGTGCAGCGGGATGTGTCTATCAGGAACGTTTTGGACATGACAGTCTCCTCTACCGTGCCAGTTCGGTGATCTTGTCCGCCTTGCGGATGTTCACGCAGCACGCTTTGTATTCCGGGATGGTGGTGTTCGGGTCGCCCACCGAAGGCGTCAGCCGGTTGGTGGAGTCGCCGCTGCCGGGCGTGGTCCAGCCGAAGCAGTAGGGCATGCCGATCTCGTGGATGATCCGGCCGTGCACCTTGAGCGGACGCATGCGCACCGTGACCATGGCGATGGCCTGGACCTTGCCCCGGATGGATTCGATGATCACGCCGTCTCCGTTCTCGATGCCCTTTTCCTTGGCCAGTTCCGGGCTCATCTCCACATAGAGCTGCGGCTCGGCCTCGAGCAGGTTGGGCACGTTGCGGGTCTCGCCGCCGCCGCACCAGTGCTCGGTCAGGCTGTAGGTGGTCAGCACGATCGGGTAATTGGGATCGGCGGGCTTGGCCAGGACGTCGGGCGCGCTGGTGGTGAACTTGTAGACCGGGCTCGAGAGCTGCTTGGAGAACAGGTTCTTGTCCACCGGGGTCTCGGCGGGTTCGTAATGCTCGGGGAACGGGCCGTCCATGCGGCCGGGGCCGAACAGGTGGCCGAGGCCGTGCGTCTGCATGATGAACGGCAGCTTGCCCTTGCCGGAGGACAGGGGCGGCCATCCGCCGTCGGGCACGTCGCCCACCCACTTGCCGTCCTGCCACTCTATGACCGCCTTGGCCTTGTTGTACGGCTTGCCGTTCAGGTCCACGGAGGCGCGGTTGTAGAGGATGCGGCGGTTGACCGGCCAGGACCAGGACCAGTTGGGATACAGGGCGATCTTGGCCTGCATGGGGGTCTGCTCCGGGGAGCGGCGCAGGGACTTGTTGCCGTCTTCCTCGGTCCAGCTGCCACAGTACAGCCAGTTCAGGCTGGACGTGGAGCCGTCGGCGTTGAGCGCCGTGAAGGACGGTACCTGTTGGCCCTTCTTGTACATCTTGCCCTTGACCTCGGTGTCCTTGTGGAAGCGGCCGTTGATGCGCTGGCAGAGGTCATCGGGATCGAACTTCTCGGGCCAGTCCTGGTTCAGGATGGGCGCGGCGAAGGTGCCGCCCTCGTTGCGGTACATCTCGCGGATGATGTTGAACAGCGGGACGTACATCTCGCCGAAGGGCCGGGTCTGGAACTGCGGGTCCACACACTTGTGGTGCCACAGGACCCAGCGGCCGGAGTTGGTCACCGAGCCGGATTTCTCCATGCGGTGGGCCGAGGGCAACAGGAACATCTCGGTCTTGACCGTCTTCGGGTCCACGTCCGGGCGGTGCCAGTTCTCCGTGGTCTCGGAGTTGTGCAGCTCGGCGCAGACGCACCAGTCGAGGTTGTCCATGGCCTTGCGGATCTTGTGCGTGTTGGGCACCGAGTTCATGGGATTGAGGCCCATGAAGAAGCCGCCCTTGATCTCGCCCTTGTACATGCGGTCGAAGAGGAACAGGTACGAGTAGTCGTGTCCCTTCTCGATCTTGGGCAGCAGGTTGTAGCAGAAGTCGTTCTGCGCGGTGGCGTTGTCGCCGAACCAGGCCTTGAGCAGGCTGGTCATGTATTCGGGCTTGTGCTGCCACCAGTTGGCCGACTCGGGATCGTGGCTGACCGGGGTGTTGGCCTTGTTGTACAGTTCGAGCGTCTGCCACGGGGCTGCGGGCATGGCCATGTAGCCCGGCAGGATGTGGTAGAGCATGGCGTGGTCCGTGGACCCCTGGACGTTGGGCTCGCCGCGCAGGGCGTTGATGCCGCCGCCCGCCACGCCTATGTTGCCCAGCAGCAGCTGGATGATGCCCGAGGTGCGGATGTTCTGCACGCCCACGGTGTGCTGGGTCCAGCCGAGCGCGTACATGACCGTGCCCGCCTTGTCCGGGCGGCCGGTGGCCGAGAAGGTTTTGTAGACCCTTTCCAGGATCTTGGGGGCCACGCCCGTGGTCTTGGAGACCTTATCGATGTCGTAGCGGTCGTAGTGTTTCTTCAGCAGTTGGAAGACGCAGTTCGGGTCCTTCAGGCTCTTGTCCTTCTTGGGCACGCCGTTCTCGTCCATCTGGTAGTTCCAGGTGGACTTGTCGTAGGAGCGGGTCATGACGTCGTAGCCGGTGAACAGTCCGTCCTTGAAGCCGAACTTCGGGTCCACCAGCAGGGAGGCGTTGGTGTACTCGGTGACGTACTCGTGGAAGAAGCGCTTGTTCTCGATGATGTATTTGATCATGCCGCCCAGGAAGGCGATGTCCGTGCCCGAGCGCAGGGGTACGTGGAAGTCGGACCGGGCCGAGGTCCGGGAGAACTTCGGGTCCACATGCATGACCGTGGCGCCCTTGTCCTTGGCGCGCAGGACGAACTTGAAGGAAATGGGGTGGTGCTCGGCCGCGTTGCTGCCCATGATCAGGATGGAGTCGGCGTTGGCGATGTCGGTCCAGTGGTTGGTCATGGCCCCGCGTCCGAAGGACTCGCCCAGGGCGGACACGGTGGAGCTGTGGCAGACGCGCGCCTGGTGATCCATGTAGACCAGGCCCAGGGCCCGGGCGAACTGGTGGGTCAGGGCGCATTCCTCGTTGGAGGCGTGGGAGGTGCCGAGCAGGAACATGGACTCGATGCGGTTGACGGCAAGGCCGTCCTGGTTGCGCAGGATGAAGTCCTTGTCGCGGGTATCCTTGACCCGCTTGGCGATCTGGTTGAGGGTCCAATCCCAGCTCTTCTCCTCCCATTTGTCGCTGTACGGAGCCCGGTACATGGGCCTTTGCAGCCGGTTGTGCTCGGTGGTCATGGACAGCATGGCCGCGCCCTTGGCGCACAGCGAGCCCTCATTGACCGGATAGTCCGGGTCGCCTTCGGAACTGACCAGCTTGCCGTCCTTGACGTAGCCGATGACGTTGCAGCTCACGGAACAGAAGGGACAGACGGTCAGGATTTCCTTGGCGCCGCTGATCTTGAGTTGCGCGGCGTACGCCTTGACGGGAGCAAGGTCGAAACCCAACTGCCCCAGCGTCATGCACGCAGCTCCCGTCCCTGCGAGCTTGAGAAAGTTTCGGCGATCCAATTTCATGAGGATGCCTCCTTGAGTTTTGCCGTACCGCTCACCGCACGGGCATTGGATAGAAGTTTATGTTGAGCGATTTTGTAATTACCATTAAAAAGTTCATGATTTCATTATGTTCATTTGAACAAGGCCCGGTTTGGAGACCCTTTTTAGTGTCAAACCGTTATGGTGAGCAGGCTTGATTAAATATAGATATCGCAAATGACAAATATTTATAAATCTGATTCGTTATTTTCAACACGTCAAAATCATGGGATTTATTCACGGTGCCAAATCCTTGTTGAGTCTTTTGGACGCCAAATGAGGGAAATAAGGCAGAATCGCGACGCCATGGGTGGTTGGGGGCGGTTCGGACGGTGCGGGGGGCGAGAGGTCCGGTGCCGCTGCGAGGGAATGAAAAAGGGGGTCGTTACAGTCGGAAACCAGCCGGGCAACAGGGCCGATCAGGAAAGAAAAGGTGGGGGGACGGCCGAACGAAACGGGAATTTTCCGGTTCGTTTGGCATTGCTTCGGTGGCGGCTATTCGGTATTGCCCAATCCGGCTCGGACCCGAGACAGGAACAACAAACCCAATTTGGAGACTCATGGAAAATCTACCCGATTGCCCCAAGTGCCGGTGCGAGTATGTGTATTCCGACGGCACCGTTCTCATCTGCCCCGAGTGCGGATTTGAATTTCAAGCCGAAGACGCGCAGGGAAAGGTTTACAAGGACGCCAACGGCAATGTCCTGGTCGACGGAGACACCGTCATCGTGACGCAGGATTTGAAGGTGAAGGGCGCGTCCTCGATCAAGAAGGGGACCAAGGTCAAGAACATCAGGCTGATAGAGCCGGAAGACGGCGTCCACGACATCTCCTGCAGGATTCCGGGATATGGCGTCATGTTCCTGAAGACTTCGGTGGTGAAGAAACTGTAGGCGGGACGTGGTGTCCGGCCGTACGCACGACAAGAACAAGCCCTTGCGATGTCTCGCAAGGGCTTGTTTTTTTGCGTCCGGACTTTGTTCGGTTGTTACGGCGTGTAGAGCCCGGCCCATTGGGGCAGGAAGAGGGACAGCGCCGGGATGAGCGAGATGATGATCAGGACCACGAAGTCCATGGCCACGTAGGGGATGGCCTCCTTGGCGATCTCGTCCACCTCGCAGCCGACCAGGTTGGCCGCGGTGAACAGGTTGACGCCCACGGGCGGCGTGGCCTGTCCGATGGCCAGGGCCGAGATGAAGATGACCCCGTAGAAGACCGGGTCCACGTGGAAGGCCGACAGGACCGGGATGAGGATCGGCATGAGCAGGTACGAGATCGAGATGGCGTCGAGGATCATGCCCAGGGCGAACAGCAGGATGTTGACCAGCACGATCATGACCACGGCGTTGGGGGATATCCGGATGATGAAGTCCGCCAGGGTGTCGATGACCCCGGTGACCGAGGCCGCCCAGGTGAAGATGCCCGCGAATGCCACGATGAACATGATCACGGAGCTGGTCACCGCCGACTCCACCAGGATTTCGATCAGGTCGCGCCAGCCGATGGACCGGTAGATGACCACGGCCACGAACAGGCTGTAGAACACCGCCACCACGGCCGCCTCGGTGGGCGTGAAGATGCCGGTGTAGATGCCGCCCAGGATGACCACCGGGGCCAGGAGCGCCCAGAACGACTGACGCAGGGCCTTGAGCAGGTCCTTCATGCAGCCTCGGCAGACCAGGCCCCGGTAGCCGCGCCGGTAGGAGATGTACCAGGCCACGAGCATGGTGGCCACGCCGGTCAGCAGGCCGGGGATGATGCCTGCCACGAACAGGGCGGAGACCGACACCGAGGTGATGTTGCCGTAGATGATGAACGCGATGGACGGCGGGATGATGATGGACAGGTCCGAGGCGTTGGCGATGGTTGCCCCGGAAAAGGCTTTGCCGTAGCCGTTGCTGAGCATGGGGGTGAGCAGGATCATGCCCACGGCGGCCGTGGTGGCCGGGCCGGAGCCGGACATGGCCCCCCAGAACATGCAGGTCAGCACGGCCACGATGGACAGGCCGCCGGTCGCGCGCCCCACGAGCAACTCGAAGAAGTTGGCTATGTGCGCGGCGATGCCCGCCCGTTGCAGGATGACGCCCGCCAGGACGAAGAACGGGATGGCCAGCAGCGGGAACGAGGCGATGCCCGAGGCGAAGTTGACCCCGAGCATCTCCGCGCCGAGGTTGAAGTACAGGATGGTGGCCACGGCCGAGACGCCCAGGGAGGTCCCGATGGGCGCGCCGATAACCATCAGGATCAGGAAGAGGGCGAGGATGAGCAGAAATTCCATGGCGCTAATCCTCCTTCCGTTCGGCCAGCTTGGTCATGGCGTCCCTGTAGATGCCCTTGAAGACGAAGACGGACAGGACCGGCAACCCCAGGTAGTAGATCCACACCGGGATATCCAGGGCTGCGGAACGGGCCTGGAACAGGGTGATCTCGTCGTAGATGGCCTGGATTATGTAATAGTCCAGGACCACGAAGAGACCGGCGGCGAGCACCGAATAGATGATGATCCAAATTTTCTGCAGAGCGCGGGGGAACATGTTGAAGAAGGTCACCATGCCCATGTGGCCGCCGCGCTCGAACGCGATGCCGATGCCGATGACGGTCATCCAGACGAAAAGATTGATGGTTATTTCCTCGGTCGCGGCCAGCGAGAAGTGGAAGATGTACCGGCTCAGGATGTTGAGGAAGGCGATCACGACCATGGCGGCCATGCAGATGGCCACCAGCCAGTGACCGAGAGGGAACCCGAATAATAACTTTTTCACACACTTGCTCCATGCTTCGGATTCCGTACGCGGAATCCCATGATAGAACCTGCCCCGGAAAGCTGCTTTCCGGGGCAGGACGCGGTCGTCACGAAGGGATCGGGGTTACTGGGCGATGTCGGCCTTGGCCTTCTCGTAAACCTCGGGCCCGATCTCCTGAATCCACTTGTCGTAGACAGGGCGCGTGGCCTGGGCGAAGGCTTCCCGTTCTTCGTCGGTAAGCATGTGGATTTCCATGCCCTTGCTCTTCATGAAGGCAATGGGGTCCGGAACTTCCATGGTGTAGTTGAATTCGTCCTTCAGGATGTTGATGGACTTGTCGCCGTCCAGGCCCGCGCGGCTCAGGGCGGTTTCGAACCGGCCCGCTTCCTTGGCGGCCTCGAGGATGGCGCTCTGGATGTCCTTGGGGAAGGCGTTCCATTCCTGCTGGTTCCAGTAGATGATCAGGGGATCCACCACGTAATTCCACATGGTTGCGTACTTGTGGTACTGGTAGATCTGGATGGGGATGAGGACGCCGACCGGGTTTTCCTGGCCGTCCACGACGCCCTGCTGGAAACCGGCGACCGCGTCGCCCCAGTTCATGTTCACCGGGTCGGCGCCGAGCGCGCGGAAGGTGTCGATGAACAGCGGGTTGCCCACCACGCGGATGCGCAAGCCCTTCATGTCGGCCGGGGTCTTGACCGCGACCTTGGAGTTGGTCAGCTGGCGGAAGCCGTTCTCGGCCCAGCCGAGGGGTTCGATCCGCTTGGCCCGCATGGCCGCGAACACGGCCTCGCCAGCCTGGCCGAACTTCACCTTGTCCAGGGTTTCGAAGTTGTTAAGGAAGAACGGAAGATGGAAAATGTTGGCCTCGGGAATGACCGGGCTGATGTTGATGGTCGAATCGATGGCGCAGTCGATGACGCCCTTGGCGACCATCTGCGAGCTCTTCAGCTGCGCTCCTTTGAGCAGGGCGGAGCCGAAGTAGGGCTTGACGTTGATCTGCCCGTTGGTCTTTTCCTTGACCAGTTCGGCGAACTTGGTGGCGCCCATGCCCCAGTACAGCTTCGGGCCGACCGTCACCTGCATCTTGTATTCTTTCTTGAATCCGGCGTTGGCGGTGATGACCGCCATGAGAACGAACACGGCCGCGAACACGACCGCCTTTTTGAGCAGTTTGAAATTCGACATTACCAACTCTCCACAGCAAAAAATGAATGCCGAAGCCGCATGCCCCGGTGCGATGCAAACGACCGGGAGCGGGCATGCTCCGACAAAAGCTATATGTAAACAAAGGGTGCCGTGCCATCTCCGATCCCGCGCGGCTCGAAAACCGCCGCCGCACGGGATGAAAACGGTGCCTGTCAACAGCGCATTTCCGCGAATATCGCCGGAAGGATATGCCGTATCCGGCCTGCGGGTCTCCCCCTTGAACAACCCACGGACGAAACCCGAAGCAACAGGCCCCCCAAGCTCCGATTGCATCCGTAGGGATACGGATTCACGCGACTTATGGCCGCGCGCCGTGAAAGTTGAAGGATATCAGCACAGGTGTTTGCAAAAGTCCACCCTCGGCAGGCGCTTCGCGGGTGCGTCGGACAGAGGGTAATCCGTAAAAGGGGAGGGCAGCCGTCTTCGGATTCTCAGGAAGGTCGGCGCCGGGTTCATCGGTCATGAATGGGCTTGCGTCCCGGCCGGTCCGCTAGTGCTTGCGGGCCTCGCGGATGTATTCGTCGACGATCCGCTGGAAGGCCCCCTCGCGCTGGAGATCGGCCATGACCGCGTTGAATTCGTCCAGCCGGTCGGCCAGGGGGGATTTTCTGGACAGGACTACGTAGACGTTTTGCTTTTTCCGATAGATGTACGGGGCCTTGACCACGGTGTCCTGCAGGTCGAGCATGCGGATTTCGTAATCGCCGGTCATCTCGGTGTTGACGACGGCGTCGACGCGGTTTGCGACGAGCATGCGCAGATTGAGTTCGAACGAGCGGGCCGCGATCTTGTCGATCTTGGGATCGTGGTCGAATTCCGGAAAGTATCTGGTGCCGATCTGCGTGCCGATCCGCAGAACATGCAGGTCATCGTACGTTCGCAGCAGGCGGCCGCGCCCGCGGAGCAAGTAGAAGGCCTTGTCGCTGTGATCCTTGTACGGCGGTTCGAGATAGTACAGGTAGGCTTCGCGGTCCTTGCGGCGCAACACGCCGGACATCATGTCGGCGTCGCCGTATTCCAGCAGATAGAGGGCGCGGCTGAACGGATACATGGCGTATTCGACCTTCAGGCCCATGCGCCGGGCGAGCATGTCGATCAACTCCACGTCCATGCCGCACGGCTCGCCGAGCTCGTTCTGGTATTTCCACGGGGGAAAGGGGTCCAGGGCCACGCGCAATACGCCGTCTTCCGCCGGGGAGGGGATCGGAGAGAGGACGGAGAGGCACAGGAGGATTGACGCAACACGCCGTAAAAATTTCATTTGCCGTTGTTTCCCTGTGATCGAGGCCGGTACGCGTTCCGTGCGGCGGCCATACCTACCGGCTCCCGGATCGCGTTTACCGGATTATGTATTACGCTCCGCCCCGCGCAAAGTGAAGTGTCTTAGCTGTGCGAAGGAACGGCAGTGTCACTGCGTTCAATGGGATGGGTGGGGATGGTCGGGCGCGACAAAAGAAAAAGCCCTTACGATTTCTCGTAAGGGCCTTGTTCTCTTTGGCTCCCCAGCACGGACTTGAACCGCGAACCTAGTGATTAACAGTCACCCGCTCTGCCAATTGAGCTACTGGGGAACATTTTTTCGTCGAAGCGAGAGAGTGTTTAAACAAATCGTTTCGGGGGGTCAAGCAAAAAGCGTAGACTTTTTCAGGAAAATGCAAATAAGGTTTTACCGGGGGCTAAGGTTCCCATTTTCTTGACGGCATCCATTATATGGCTTACGGATTCAACGTCTCTCGCATTTATCTAGATTTACAGGGAGACAGGGAACAAAATTTTGGGACAAGACACTAAGAATACAAAGAAAATCAAGCTCGCAACCAAGTCGCCCCACGCGGCCCGGTTCATGCCCATGCTCGAGGCCCTCGAGGCCAAGGACGAACTCAATTCCGTCATCAAGACGCGCGTGGAAAAGGCGTGTCTTCTCCTGGACAACGACATTGACCTGTATCCCAATAATTTCCGGCGGGATACGGAAATCCAGTCGGTCTGGGACCAGTATGGCGAGACGGACGGCGAAGTCCTCGAAAAAACGGAACTGGCGTTCACCATTGCCGGGCGGGTGGTTTCCTACCGTTCCTTCGGCAAGGTCACCTTCTTCCACATGCAGGACCGCAGCGGCAGCATTCAGGTCTACGCCGCCCGTGACGAACTGGGCACCGACGAATACCAGCTGTTCAAGAAGACGGACATCGGCGACATCGTCGGCGTGACCGGCTCCCTGTTCCGGACCAAGACCGGCGAGCTGACCGTCAAGACCAGGCATTTCCAGCTGGTGACCAAGTCCATGCGTCCGCTGCCCGAGAAATACCACGGGCTCAAGGACGTGGAGACCCGGTACCGCCAGCGCTACGTGGACCTCATCGTCACGCCCCGGACCAAGGAGATTTTCCTGGCCCGCACGGCGATCATCCGCGAGTTGCGGAACATCCTGGACGAGAAGGGGTTCATGGAAGTGGAAACGCCGATGATGCAGGCCATCCCCGGCGGCGCTTCGGCCAAGCCCTTCGAGACCCATCACAACGCCCTGGACATGAAGCTCTACATGCGCATCGCGCCCGAGCTCTACCTGAAGCGCCTCCTGGTGGGCGGGTTCGAGCGGGTCTACGAGATCAACCGCAACTTCCGCAACGAAGGCATCGACACCCAGCACAACCCCGAGTTCACCATGCTCGAGTTCTATTGGGCCTACGCCACCTTCGAGGACCTCATGGACCTGACCGAGGAGATGTTCTCGCGCATCGCCAAGAAGGTCACCGGTTCGACCGTGGTTCCGTACCAGGGAGAGATGATCGACCTGACCCAGGGCACCTGGACGCGCCTTCCCTTCCACGAGTCGCTGGAGAAGATCGGCGGCGTTTCCCCGGAGATCTACACCGACTACGACAAGTGCGCGGCCATGGTCCGGGAGAAGGGCGAGAAGGTCGTCACGGGCGAGAAGCTCGGCAAGCTCCAGGCCAAGCTCTTCGACATCCTGGTCGAGCCCAAGCTGGTGCAGCCCCATTTCATCTATCATTACCCGACGGATATTTCGCCGTTGTCCCGCAGAAACGAGGACAATCCCGATATCACCGACCGTTACGAGCTGTTCATGACCGGCCGTGAACTGGCCAACGCCTTTTCCGAACTGAACGATCCCGTTGACCAGCGGGGCCGTTTCGAGATCCAGGTTCAGGAGAAGGAGGCCGGCGACGAAGAGGCCCATTTCATGGATGAGGACTATGTCCGCGCCCTGGAGTACGGCATGCCCCCGGCCGCCGGACAGGGCATCGGCATCGACCGCCTGGCCATGCTGCTCACGGACTCCGCCTCCATCCGCGAGGTCATCCTCTTTCCGCTGCTCAGGCCGGAGGCCGGGTAGGGTCTATGCGGTTTGAGACCTTTGTCGCACTGAGATACCTGTTCGCCCTGCGGAAGCAGTCGTTCATTTCCGTCATATCGCTCTTCGCCATCTGCGGCGTGGCCATCGGCGTGGGGGCGCTCATCGTGGTCATCGGGGTGATGAACGGATTTTCGACCGATCTGCGGGACAAGATTCTCGGCGTCAACGCGCATATCCTGATCACGTCCATGCGCGGCGGCATCAGCGACTACCAGGAACTGGCCGACGAGGCGAAAAAGGTTCCGGGCGTCACGGGTGTGACGCCCTTCGTCTATTCCGAGGTCATGCTTTCCACCCGCACCGGGGTCAAGGGCGTGGTCCTGCGCGGCATCGACCCGGCCACTTCATCCTCGGTCCTGTCCCTGTCCAAGGACATGATCAGCGGCAGCGTGTCCCGCCTGAACGACGACGGGGACTTCCCCGGGATCATCATCGGTTCGGAACTGGCCAAGCGGCTGGGCCTGACCGAGGGGTCCCTGGTCAACCTGTTGTCGCCGTCGGGCCGGTCCAGTTCGGCCGGGTTCACGCCCAAGGTGCGCCGTTTCACCGTGGCCGGCATCTTCCGCACCGGCATGTTCGAATACGACTCCTCCATGGGCTACGTCAGCATCCCGGCCGCGCGCCAGTTACTCGGCTTCAAGGGCGACGTGGTTTCCGGGCTCGAGATCAGTGTGAACGACGTCTACAACGTGAAGGAGATCTCCCGCGAACTGCGCGACAAGATTTCGTCGTTCACGGTCTATGTGCGCAACTGGCAGGAGATGAACGCCAATCTTTTCGCCGCATTGGAGCTTGAGAAGACGGCCATGTTCATTATTCTGGCCATGATCGTCCTGGTGGGCTCCTTCTCCATCGTCACCACCCTGGTCATGCTGGTCATCCAGAAGACCAAGGACATCGCCGTGCTCATGTCGCTGGGTGCGGACAAGAAGAGCATCCGCAACATCTTCATGTTCCAGGGGACGTTCATCGGCCTGGCCGGGACGTTCATCGGCTTCCTCATCGGAGTGCCGCTCAGCCTGCTGCTCAAGGAATATCAGTTCATCAAGCTGCCGAGCAACGTCTACCCCGTGGACTACCTGCCCGTCCGGCTGGAGGCGCTCGACCTCTTCACCATCGGCGCCGCCGCGTTCCTGCTCTGTTTCGTGGCCACCATTTATCCCGCCCGGCGGGCGGCGGGCCTGAGTCCGTCGGAGGCCTTGCGTTATGAGTAGGGAGGCGATATACCAACTGATTGACGTCAGCAAGGAGTTCGACGGGCCGTCCGAAGTGGTCCGCGTGCTCCGCGGAGTCGACCTGGAGATTCCCCGCGGGGAGTCCCTGGCCATCCTGGGGGCGTCGGGGTCCGGAAAGACCACGCTGCTGCACATGCTCGGCACGCTGGACACCGTGACCAGCGGAAAGATTTACTTGAACGGTGTCGACCTCGGCACCCTGGGAGACAGGGAGCGGGCGGAACTGCGGAACAAGGAAATAGGCTTCGTGTTCCAGTTTCATCATCTTCTGCCCGAGTTCTCCACGCTGGAGAACGTGGCGATGCCCGCCTTCATTGCCGGGAAGGGGCGCAACCAGGGGTTGCGCATGGCAAGGGAGGCCCTCGACATGGTAGGACTTGCGCACAGGCTCGAACACAAGGTAACGACCCTTTCAGGCGGCGAGAGGCAGCGGGCGGCCATAGCCAGGGCCATCCTCCTTCGCCCCAAGGTCCTCCTTGCCGACGAGCCCACGGGCAACCTCGACGAGGAAAACGGCTCCAGGATCGGCAAGCTGCTGACCTCACTAAATAATGAATTAGGTATGACCTTTATCGTCGTGACACATAATCCGGAACTCGCAGCGATGATGCATCGGCGCTTCGAACTGCGTTCAGGAGAACTCTATGCTCAGTAATCTCGCTCGCGGTCTGGCGATGGGGATGATCGCCGTCCTCTTTCTGCTGGCCGCCGGAACGGGCCATGCCGCCGAAAAGCTCAACCAGGACATTTCCGTCGCCGTGCTGCCTTTCGAGGTCAATGCCGGCGATGACCTGAGCTATCTGAAGGACAGCCTGCCCGAGTTGCTGACCGACCGCCTGAAGGAGGCCGGATTCAAGGTCATCGCGCCCGAAGAGGTCGCCCGGATGGTGACTGACAAGGGGTACACCCAATTCGACCTGGACAAGGCACGCGAGATAGCCCTGTTGGCCGGGGCGCAATTTTCCGTCTACGGCTCCCTGAACCAGATCGGGGAGAACCTGACCATCGACGCCCGGTTGGTCGACGCCTACGCCAAGGACCCGGGCAAGAAAATTTCCGTCACCAAGAAGGGGCTGATCAACCTGCTGCCTGCGGTGGACGCCCTGGTGGACCGCATGCGCATGGACCTCCTGCGCCTGGATATCGTTTCCGAGATCGACGTGGAGGGCACCAAGGTCCTGGACAAGGACGTGGTCCTCATGCGCATGACCATGCAGAAAGGTGACATGATCACCGCCAAATCCATCAACACGGCGTTAAAGAACGTCTATGACCTCGGCTACTTCGATGACGTCCGCGTCAGGGTCGAGGACGTCGACGACGGTAAGAAGGTCGTCTTCGTGGTCAAGGAGAAACCGCGCATCCAGGCCATCGGCGTGCGCGGGGCCAAGGAGATCGACTCCGCCGACATCCTCGAGGCCGTTTCCACCAAGAAGGGCAGCGTCGTCAACCCCAAGGTCCTGGCCGACGACATCCGCGTCATCCGCGAGATGTACCGCAAGGAAGGCTATTACAAGGCCAACGTCACCCAGGAGATCGAGGACGCGGGCACCGGCATCGCCCGCCTGACCTTCGCCATCGACGAGGGCCCGCAGCTCTACATCGAGCACGTCATCATCGACGGCGCCAAGCAGCTCGATCCCGAAGACATCAAGGGCGTCCTGGCCCTGAAGGAGCGCGGCTGGCTTTCCTGGATCGACGACTCGGGCGTGCTCAAGGAGGAGCTCCTTGACCGCGACGCCGCCGCCATCATGGCCTACTATCAGTCCAAGGGCTTCTTGACCGCCAAGGTCGGCCAGCCCGAGGTGCAGATCAAGGACGACGGCATTGATGTCATCTACAAGGTCTGGGAGGGCGACCGCTACAAGATGGGCACGACCTCCTTCACCGGGGACCTTATCGACGACCCGTCCAAGCTCATGCAGGTGACCAAGATCGACGAACTCAGGCAGGAGGACCAGTACTTCGACCGGCTCATCCTCAGGGAGGACGTCTCGGCCCTGACCGCCTATTACAATAATTACGGCTACGCTTACGCTGATGTGGGCGTGCAGCTCGACGACAACCCCGAGACCAAGATCGTCAACGTCGTCTATACGATCAGCAAGCACCAGCGCGTCCATATCCGCCGTGTGCTCATCGAAGGCAACATGGTCACCCGCGACAACGTCATCCTGCGCGAGATGCGTCTGGCCGACGGCGACCAGTTCAGCGGCGAGAAGCTCAAGCGCTCCAGCCAGCGGCTGACCAACCTCGACTTCTTCGAGAAGGTGGACATCGCCCCGGTGCCCACGGGCAATCCCGAGGAAATGGACCTGGTGGTCAAGGTCAAGGACAAGGCCACCGGCAAGATCAGCGGCGGCGTGGGCTACTCCACCTATGACGGCGTCTTCTTCGGCGGTGAAATCTCCGAGAAGAACCTTTTCGGCCGTGGCTACGACGTGGGCTTCAATGGTCAGATCGGCGGGTCCAGCACCAAGTACGTGCTGCATTTCACCAACCCGCACATCAACGACACCGACCTCGGTTTCGGCGCCAAGCTCTACAGCCGGTCCACGGACTACACGCAGTACACCATCTCCGGTAACGGCGGCGTGATGGACCTCGTTTACCCCATCGGGGAATATACCAAGCTCAAGTGGGACTACAACCTCGAGGCCTACGAAATCAAGGATGTCACCAGCAGGGCTTCCAACAAGATCAAGAATGACGAGGGATCGCACCTGGCCTCCGTCGTGGGCGGCACGGTCACACGGGACACCCGCGACGATTTCCGTAGCACCACCACGGGCACCAGAACGAAACTGAGCATTCGCTTCGGCGGCGGCCCCATCGGCGGCACCGATAATTTCATCAAGTACACCGGTGAGTTCGAATGGTGGCATCCGGTGTTTGAGCAGGTCGTCTTCCATTCCAAATTCTGGGCCGGTTACCTGCAAAAGAACTTGGGCGACGACGAAGTGCCCGCTGCACAGCGGTTTGACCTCGGCGGCGCGTACACGGTTCGCGGCTATTCCAACTACCTGATTACGCCTACCGAGGGACCGAACTCCGACGCTGCTGTCGGCGGCAACAAGGCCTTCTACACGAACATCGAACTCAAGCGTCCCATCAGCAACGAGCTCGGCATCGTGGCGCTGGGCTTCTTCGACGCAGGTAACTCCTGGAAGGAAGACGAGGAGTGGTTCGAGTCCGTGGAGCGCGGCAGTGTGGGCGAGCCCTCGTTCGGCCTTTACAAGAGCGTCGGCGTCGGCGTGAACTGGTATTCCCCCATTGGTCCGGTGGGCCTGATCTACGCATACGCCCTGGACGATCTGGCCGACTCGAAGCAGCACACCATCGAGTTGATGATGGGCCAGCAATTTTAACCCGACATCGTTTTCAATCAGTTAAGGAGTCATACAATGAAAAAGATCTGTCTGTTTGCCGTTTGCTTTCTCTTCCTGTTCCAGGCCGTGGCCTTCGCCGAAACCAAGATTGCGGTCTTCAGCACCAAAGAAGTCATGCAGAAATCCGCTTATGGCCAGGAGGTGCGCGACAAGCTCGACGCCAAGTTCACCGCTCGCGGCGAGCAGCTCAAGAAGGAGCGCGAGGATCTCGAAAAGCTGAAAATGCAGATCGACAGCAACGCCTTCCAGGGCAAGGTCCTGCAAGACAAGGTCACCGAGATGCGCCGTCGCGGCCGTGACTGGAACGAGGACTTCTCCGTGTACCAGAAGGCCATTCAGGCCGAGCAGAACGAGCTGGGCAAGCCCGTGCTCAAGATGCTCGAAAAGGTCGTCCTGGATTACTGCAAGTCCCACGGCTACACCCTGGCTTTCGACAAGCAGACCCCCGGCCTGGCCTATATCGCCGACGGCCTGGACATCTCCGACGCGCTCGTCAAGGAACTCGACAAGACCCATAAAGCCGGAAAGTAAGTGAATGACCATCAAGCTGTCCGCCCTGGCCGCAAAGCTCGGCCTGGAATACACCGGCGCGGATAGGGATATCGCCGGGGTGAACACCCTGGAAAAGGCCGGTCCCGACGACCTGTCGTTCCTGGTCAATCCCAAGTATCTGCACCAGCTGGAAACCACCAAGGCCGGATGTGTCCTCACATCCGGCTCTTATGCCGCCAAGGTTCCGTGCGCTCTCCTCAGCGAGAATGTGTACATGGACTTGGCCCGGGTGGCGAACGTGTTCGCGCGTCCGCAGGGCTGCCTTGAAGGCGTGCACACGCTGGCCTTTGTCCATCCGGACGCCGACGTGGCCGAAACCGCCACCATCTATCCCTTCGCCTTCGTGGGCGAGGGTGCCGTGGTCGGTTCGGACACCGTGATCTTCGCCGGGGCCTACGTGGGTGAGGGAACCGTCATCGGGAAGGGGTGCATCCTCTATCCCAACTGCGTGGTCATGGGCGGGCTGACGCTGGGCGACAACGTCATCCTTCAGCCCGGCGCGGTGCTCGGCGGAGACGGCTACGGCTATGCCCAGACCCCGTTCGGCCACATGAAGATCCCGCAGATCGGCACCGTGGCCGTGGGGGACGACGTGGAGATCGGCTCCAATACGGCCATCGACCGCGCCGCCCTGGACACCACCCGCATCGGACGCGGCACCAAGATCGATAACCTGGTCCAGATCGGCCACAACGTCGAGATCGGCGAACACTGTCTGATCATCGGTCAGACCGGCATCGGCGGTTCCTCGGTGATCGGCAACGGCGTGGTCCTGGCGGGCCAGACCGGCGTGCCGGACAACGTCAGGATCGGCGACGGCGCCATGGTCGCCGCCCAGAGCGGCATCCTCGGCGACGTCGAGCCCGGCGCCAAGCTGGCGGGCAGCCCGGCCATCCCGGCCAAGGCCTACTTCAAGGCCGTGGGCGTGTGTACGCCCAAGCTGCCCGAGCTGTTCAAGCGGGTGAAGAACATGGAAAAAGAACTGGCCGCCCTGAAAGCGGCCGCCGGAGTGAGCGATGAGTAATCAATTCCCACTTGATATACGCAAGATCATGGAGATGCTCCCGCATCGCTATCCCTTCCTGCTGGTGGACCGAGTGCTCGAATATGAACCGGGCGTCCGCCTCAAGGCCATGAAGAACGTGACCATGAACGAGGAGTTCTTTCAGGGGCACTTCCCCGGCCTGCCCGTCATGCCGGGTGTGCTGCAGCTGGAGGCCCTGGCCCAGACCGGCGCGATCTTCGTCATGAATTCCTTTGACGAGCCTTTGGGTGACAAGGTCTTCCTGTTCACCGGGCTCAACAAGGTCAAGTTCCGCAGGCCCGTGGTTCCTGGCGACCAATTGATCATGAATGTGCATTTTGAAAAACAAAAATTGAACATCTGGAAGATGCGCGGCATCGCCGAAGTGGACGGGCAAGTGACCTGTCAGGGCGAATTCTCGGCCGCCATCGCCAATAAGGGGGACATGTAATGTCCAGTCAGATTCATCCCAGCGCCATCATCCATCCTTCGGCAGAGCTGGGAGCCGATGTCCGCATCGACCCGTACGTCGTGGTGGGAGCCGATACCAAGATCGGCGACGGCTCTTTCCTGGAGACGCATTGCGTCATCCAGTCCAACACGGAAATCGGCAAGAACAACCACATCCACCCGCACGCCGTCATCGGCGGCGAGCCGCAGCATTCGGCCTACAAGGGTGAGACGACCTATACGCGCATCGGCGACAACAACATCATCCGCGAGTGCGTGACCATCCACCGCGGCACGGTGCAGGGCGTGCAGGAGACCGTCATCGGTTCGGGCTGCATGTTCATGGCCTATTCGCACATCGCCCATGACTGCAAGATCGGCGACCACGTCATTCTGGCCAACGCCGTGCAACTGGCGGGGCACGTGGAGGTGGGCCGCAACGTGACCATCTCCGGCATGTCCGCCGTGCAGCAGTTCATCCGCATCGGCGAGTATTCCTTCCTGGGCGGCGCCAGCGGCTACAAGCTCGACGTGCCTCCGTTCATGCTGGCCCACGGCGTGCGCGGCATGCTCTTCGGCCCCAACCTCATCGGGCTCAAGCGCAACGGCTTCGACTCCGCCGACTGCAAGGCGCTCAAGAAGGCCTACAAGATCATCTTCCGTTCCGGGCTGACCAAGGAACAGAGCCTGGCTCAGGTGGAAGAGGAGATCAAGGGCATCCCTCATGTGGACCGTCTCGTCTCGTTCATCCGCGAGAGCAAGAACGGCGTGGTGCCCGATCACAAGCAGCGCTGCGCCAACGGCCACTAACCCTTTGCGGAGCGGCATGACCGAGCCCATCAGCACCATCGGCCTCATTGCCGGAGGCAAGCAGTTTCCCGTCCTGGTGGCCCGTGGCGTCAAAGCCAGGGGCCACCGGCTCGTGGTGGCCGGGTTTTCCGGCCACACCAACATGGACGTGGCCCCCCTGGCCGATGTCTTCCGCGAGCTCAAGCTCGGCAAGCTCAACCAGCTGATCAGCTTCCTCAAGGACGAGAAGGTGGACAAGGTCATCATGGCCGGAACCATCGAGAAGCCCAAGGTCATGGACATCCGCCACCTGGACATGCGGGCCATCAAGCTCATCCTCGGCCGCAAGGACAAAGGCGACTCCGCGCTTCTCGGCATCATCGCCCGCGAGTTCGAGAAGGAGGGCATGACCGTGGTTCCGGCCCACGAGTACATGCCGGATTTGCTCTCCCCCGAGGGGGTCATGACCCGCCGCGAGCCGAACGAGCGCGAGTGGGGCGATCTCCGGTTTGCCTGGAACATCGCCAAGGAACTCGGCCGGTTGGACGTGGGCCAGTGCGTAGTCGTCCGCGAGGGCATCGTGGCCGCCGTTGAGGCCCTGGAGGGCACGGACGAGACCCTGCGCCGTGGTTTTTCCTACGGCGGCCCGGAGTGCACGGTGGTCAAGGTCTTCAAACCCGGCCAGCAGAAAGAGGTGGACCTGCCGAGCCTCGGCCTGGACACCATCAAGCTGATGGCCGAGGGCAAGGCCACCTGCCTGGGCGTGGAAGCGGGCAAGAGCCTGTTCTTCGACCGCGAGGCGGCCATTGAGTTCGCCGACAAGGCGGGCATCACCGTGGTCGGCCTGACCCCGGATTCCTTTCCCGCATCTTCCTGACATCTTCCAAATGATTCCATCCGGCGCCTTGCCAATGGCGGGGCGTTGTGCGATTACTCTTTGAAGTCATGGAGTTATGGTTGGCCATAACTTTCATGGCGCCTTTGTTGTCTTTTCACGGACGGATTTTTGATGGATACAGCCCTCGAATGCATGCCCTGTTTCAGGCGGATGGCGGTCCGGGAGGCGGAGATCGCCTGCCCCGACGACCCGGCCCTCCGGGAAGAGATCGTGGCCCGGTGGGAAGCGCTTCTTCCCCGGCTGGACATGGACGAGCCCCCGCCTGCCATAGCCCGCAGGCTGGCCGAACTGGTCCGCGAGATTTCCGGCTGCACCGACCTGTACGCCGAGGATAAGCGGGCGGCCAACGCCTTCGTCATCAATCTGCTCCCGTCCCTCGAGGAGCGGGTGGAGGCCCAGCGGCGCGCGGGCGATCCCTTGGGGCTGGCCCTGGAGCTGGCCATCATCGGCAACTACATCGACCGGGGCGTGGAGCTCCAGTTCGATCTGGAAAAGGAACTGGCCGAGGTGGCCGATTCCGTGTCCCCGGACGTGCTGGCGGATTTTCGCGGCCGGGTCTGCGGCGGCGCGTCCGTGCTCATCCTGGGCGACAACACCGGCGAGATCGTCCTGGACACCCTGCTGGTCCGCGAACTGACCCGTCTCGGCTGCGAGGTGACCTACGCGGTCCGCTCCCGGCCCGTGCTCAACGACGCCACCATGGCGGACGCCGAAGCCGTGGGCATGACCCGATTGTGCCCCGTGGTCGAGTCCGGTGCGGACACGCCTGGCACGGTCCTGAACCGCTGCACCGCGGAATTCATCGAGCGCATGCGGCGCAGCGACGTCATTCTGAGCAAGGGGCAGGGCAACTTCGAGGCCCTGGACGGAATCTGGCCCGGCGTGTTCTGCGCCTTCAAGGTCAAGTGCCCGCGCATCGCCCGCAAGACCGGCCTCAGGTTCGGGGCCAGCGCCCTGTGCATGAGCGTCCGTGAACGAAAGGACGGCGGAGACGGGAAAGAGCATGCTTAAACGGATGCCGCGCATACTCGTCGAATGCCTGGTGGCCGTCATCCTGGTTTGCACCGGCATGCTCCTGTGGGCGTCCTACTACATCGACACCGGCGAGTTCCGGTCGCGTTTCACCCAGACCCTGGAGGCCGTCCTGGCCCGTCACGTCGAGCTGGGCGGGGAGTTGGACATCGCGGTCTGGCCCCGGCTGGCCCTAACCGTGGAGAATCTGGCCATCGGCGAGGCCCCGGGCTTTGGCGACGGCCAGGCGGCCCGGTTCAGGAACATCAGCATCAGCGTGCGGATCATTCCGCTCCTTTCCCATCGCTTCGAAGTGGAGTCCCTGGAATTAAACGGGGTTCACGGAGTCGTCGTCCGTAACAAGGCGGGCGTCTTCAACTGGCAATCCCTGGTGGAGCGGAGCGGGGAGAAGGGGGCCGGCGCCCCCCTGGACCAGGGGTGGACCTTTGCCGTGGACAGCGTGGAGATCACGGCCGCCGACATAGCGTTCCGCGACGAGATGGGGGCCACCGAGTACAAACTTTCCGGCATCGACATCCACACCGGGACCGTGACCATGGGCGAGGACGTGCCGTTCTCCCTGAAGAGCGGATTCTCCTGGGCCGACCAGGGGATTGTGGCGGACCTCGTTCTCAAAGGCATGGTCCGGGTCATGGATGACGGCACCCCGCCGGTCTTCTCTCAGACCAGCGTGCAGGCCAAGGTGTATGGGGACTTCCTGCCCGACAATGCCGAACCCGGCGAATTCATCGCCAAGGTGTACCTGGACTGGGACAAGCGAACCGTGACCTTCGACGATTTCAAGGCCAGCCTGTTCGGCCTGCTCGCGGAGGGGGACGTGACCAGCGGCGACCTGGACAAGGGGCTGGACTTCAGGGGCCACGTCACCGTGCACCCCTTCGTCCCGCGCAAGCTCATCGCCCGGTACGCCCCGGACCTGCCGATCAAGGACGTGGACGGGCTGGACAGCAGCGCCGTGGCCTCCTTCGTGCGTGTCACCGAGGACGGCGCGAGCTTCGAGAACCTGATCCTGACCCTGGACGACATCACCGTGCGCGGCCAATGCGGCTTCACGGGGTGGACCAAACCGGTCTTCGACTTCGCCCTGCGCGCCGACACCATCGACCTGGACCGCTATCTTCCCCTGTTCCGCACCGGCACTCCGTTCATCTGGGACGATTTCAGTCTGCCGTTCTTCCGGGCCTTCCGGGGCGGCGGCACGGTCCGGGCGGACGGGTTCAAGGTCCTCGACACCCTGGTTTCGGACATCCGCCTGAAGGTGGCCGCCACGGACAAGGGCATCGCCTTCGACGCCGGGGCCATCCGTGAGGGCATGGCCTCCCTGGGCGGGGGCATGACCGTTGCCTTGGGCACGGACAAGAAGGGCGCGCCGACCCTGGCCCTGAACGGCGTGGTGGACGCCGAATCCCAGCGGCGCGGCTTCAAGTTCCTGCACCGGGCCCCGCTGAACGTGGCCGGGCCGGGCAAGATCCACCTGGAGATTTCGGTCCCGGCCATGTCCTGTCCGCCCGAGGAACGTTCCATCTACATCGTACGGCATCTCGGCGGGCTCGTCCGCCTCTCCCTGGGCGAGGGCAGGACCTCGGTCGAGCGCGGAGAGGGCGGCCCCCTTTCCCTGGCCTATACCAAGGCCGACCTGGAACTGAAGGTCCGCCCCAACGGGGCGGGTGGCAAGGGGCTCTGGAATTCGATCCTGTCGGCGGGCTTGAAGCTGCGCAGCGGCGGCAACCTGGAAATGGTCAACGCCACGGTGGAAGGACCGCTCACCTCGGCCATAGACGAGCTCCGCGCCAGGAGCCCGGGTATGGCCGTCAACGGCTACCTGACCTCGCCCCTGTTGCCCAAGGAGGCCAAGCGGCTGACCTTCGGCGGCACCGTGGCCTTCGACTCCAAGGACGGCAGCGCCTCCCTCGCCGACGGCGTGCTCCAGTTCATGGAAACCACGCTCAAGGGCGACGCCCGGCTGGCCGGGTCGGCCAAGGACCGGCGGGTGGAGGGCAGCCTGGCCCTGGCCCAGGCCGACCCCAAGCGCATCATTTATCTCCTGACCGGCACGAACATCCGCACCAAGGATGCCGACGCCCTGCGCAATGCGTCCGTGCAGGCCCAGTTCAAGGCCGACGGCGAAGGGTTCACCCTGAGCGAATTGAGCGGTGAGCTGGACGGCACGCCGGTCAAGGGCCACGTGGTCGGCACCGGCTACAGACAGCCCTTGTTCGCCTTTTCCCTGGCCGCCGGGGCCTTCAACCTGGACCGTTATCTGACGCCCGCACCGGCCCCCACGCTGGGCGACATCCGTGCGGGCAGGGAGCCGGAGTCCACGCCCACGGAGCTGCCCCTGAAGTTTCTTCGCTCCCTCAAGCTGAACGGCAAGGTCTTTTTCCAGGAGTTCACCCTGGCCCGCATCCGCAGCGAATCGCTGGAAGGATTTGTCCGCGCCAACGAGGGGCTCATCCATCTGTCCAAGATGCGCGGCAAGCTCCATGACGGGGACCTCAAGGCGGACCTGGAGGCCAAGGCGGGCGAGAAGGCCCTGGATCTGCACCTGGTCCTGGACGTGAAGGGCATGCAGGCCGGTCCGCTCATGCAGGACATGGCCGAGCGCGAATACCTGCGGGGCGAGACGGACATCAAGGCGGACCTGAGCAGCGCGGGGCGGACCGACGACGACATCCTGGCGAACCTGAACGGCACGGCCTCGGTCCGGATCACCAACGGTTCGTTCAAGTTCACCGGCTGGGACCTGCAACCCAAACCGGCCGACTCGGGCCGGGGCGCGCAGATCGGCGCGAATATGCAGCGCAAGACCAACGGGCGCACGGTTTTCCGCCGGGCGAATTGTGAGGCCGTGGTCAAGCAGGGCGTGTTCACGCTCGATAATTTCCGGCTGGAGGCCCCGCCCGTGTTGCAGGCTTACGGCGAAGGCAGTTTCAGCCTGCCCGCCAACTCCATCAACGTGTCCATCCGCAACGATTTCGTGGCCGTCCCGAGCGTGACCCTGCGCTTGACGGGCAAGTTGACCGACCCCAAGGTGGAGGTGCCCACGGGCAGGATTCTCAACGACACGGTGCTGAACATCCTGAGCCTGCCCAAGAAGTCCTTCGAATTTCTGCGGGATCTGTTCTGATCAGGGCGCGGCCGGCTTGCCTGCGCGCCCGCCATGAGTGTAAGCGACAAACAGGGTTGAACCCTTATTCCCACGTGGAGCGGTCATGAGTCTGGCGCGGAAGGTCATACAGCTGAAGAGGCAATTGGTGGAGGGCATCTGGGAGCGCAACACCCCGGATACCCCGTATCTGCTACGCACCTGGCGGGGCGCCTGCCGCATGCTCTATCTGGTGGGCTTCAGTTTCGTGAAGGACCAGATCATCATCCGCGCGGCGGCTCTGACTTTCACCACCATCCTGTCCATCGTTCCGTTCCTGGCCGTGGCCTTCTCCATTTCCAAGGGGTTCGGCTTCCAGAACACCGGCAAGATGCGTGACTTGATCCTGCACCTGACCACGGGGCAGCCCGAGGTGGCGGACAAGATCATCGAATACATCGACCGGACCAACGTCCAGGCCCTGGGCTGGGTCGGCGTGGTCACGCTGCTCTTCACCGTCCTCTCCCTGGTGGGGACCATCGAGAAGGCCTTCAACGTCATCTGGAGCGTGGACAAGGGGCGGTCCGCCTGGCGCAGGATCACGGACTTCTTCCCGATCATCCTCTTCGGCCCGATCTTCCTGTTCATCGCCTCGAGCTTCAACTTCAGCCTGCAGAACCAGGACTTCATCGCCAGACTGATGAGCCTCAAGGCCATCGGCTACCTGGAGACCGTGTTCCTCAAGGCCGTGCCGTACCTGCTGATCATCATGGCCTTTTCCATGATGTACGCCTTCATCCCCAACACCCGCGTGCGCGTCCGGGCCGCGTTCATCGGCGGCGTGGTCGGCGGCGTCCTGTGGCAGATGGCCCAGTGGCTGTACATCAACTGGCAGATCGGGGCGGTCAAGTACAACGCCATCTATGGCAGCTTCGCCCAGCTGCCCCTGCTCCTGGTCTGGATTTATTTGAGCTGGGTCATCGTCCTGCTCGGGGCCCAGGTCAGCCACGCCTGGCAGAACATCAACTCCTTCGTGAAGCAGCGCTATTTCGGCACGGCCACGCCCTACGAGCGGCAGAAGATCGCGGTGCTGATGATGGTCGTGCTGGCCAAGCGGTTCCACGAGGGCAGCCCGCTGCCGTCCGTGGAGGAGATCTCCGACGGCCTCATGGCCCCGGCCTCCCTGGTCTCGGACCTGTTCCGGGTGTTGCAGCACGCGGGATACACCGTGCAGGCCGAGGTGCCGGGTTGCGAGGTCTACGCCCCGGCCCGCGAGCTGTCGGACGTGCGCGTGCTCGACGTCATTCGGGCGGTGAACATGGAGGGGGAGCAGCGGGTCTTCGCCGAGTTCGACCAGAAGTACGGCTTTCTGGACCGTGTCCTGGGCAGCCTCGGCAAGGTCATGGCCGAGAGCGAGGCCAACCTGACCCTGCTGCAATGCGCCGAGGAGTACCCCGGCGCCATCTTCAACATCGTCCCCGAAGAAGAGTCGGGCCGCTGCCCGCAGCGCGTCTGATCCCGGCCGCTACCGCTGGCCGTAGGCCGCTTCGTACTTCGCCTTGAGCTCCCGGAAGGTCCCGTCCTCGATGGCCTTCCTGATCTGCTTCATCAGGTCCAGGTAGAAGTACAGGTTGTGGTAGGTGTTCAGCCGGTAGGAGAGCAGCTCCTTGGCCATGTACAGGTGGCGCAGGTACGCCTTGGTGAAGTTTCGGCAGGTGTAGCAGCCGCAGTTCGGGTCGAGCGGCGAGTCGTCCTCGGCGTATTCGGCCCGCTTGATGTTGACCTTGCCCGTGGAGGTGAACAGGGTCCCGTTGCGGGCGTTGCGCGAGGGCAGGACGCAGTCGAACATGTCCACGCCCGCCGAGACCCCTTCCAGGATGTCCAGCGGGGTGCCCACGCCCATGAGGTAGCGCGGCTTTTCATGAGGCAGCTTGGGCGCGATGTGGTGCAGGATGTCGTACATCTCCTCGGTGGACTCGCCCACGGACAGGCCGCCGATGGCGAACCCCTCGAAGTCGATTCCGCGCAGCTGTTCCAGGCTGCGGTCCCTGAGGTCCTTGTAGAACCCGCCCTGGACGATGCCGAACATGATCTGGTCGCCGCTGCCCTTGGGGTAGTGGTCGCGGCAGCGCTGCGCCCAGCGCGTGGTCATCTCCAGGGACTTCTCGGTGTAGGCCCGGTCGTTGCCGTAGCCCACGCACTCGTCGAGCACCATCATGATGTCCGAGCCGAGATTCATCTGGATGTCGATGGCCTTTTCCGGGGAGAAGAAGTGCTTGGACCCGTCGATGTAAGAGCGGAACTCCACGCCTTCCTCGGACAGCTTGCGGATGCCCTCCAGGCTGAAGACCTGGAACCCGCCGGAGTCGGTCAGGATGGGCCGTTTCCAGTTGGCGAATTTGTGCAGGCCGCCGCGCCGGGCCACCAGCTCGTCGCCGGGCCGCAGATACAGATGATAGGTGTTGCCCAGGATGATCTGGGCCTCCATCTCCTCCAGGTCCAGCGGGGTCAGGCTCTTGACCGTGCCCTGGGTGCCGACCGGCATGAAGATGGGCGTCTGGATGTCGCCGTGGGCCGTGCTGAGGGTGGCCCGCCGGGCCAGGTTGTCGGTGGCGTGGATGGTGAAATCGCCGGGCTTGGTCACTATTTGACTCCCTTTTTCGGGCAGATGTCGTTGAGTTCGCAGACGTCGCACTGGGGCTTGCGCGCCGGGCAGACCTCCCGGCCGAAGAAGACCAGGAGATGGTTGACGTCGCCCCAGGTTTCCTGCGGAAAGAGCGGCATGAGGTCCTTCTCGATCCGGATCGGGTCGGTCTTGGCGGTCAGCCCCATGCGGAAGGCCAGGCGCTTCACGTGGGTGTCCACGGCGATGCCCTCGTTCACGCCAAACGCGTTGGCCAGCACGATGCTCGCCGTCTTGCGGGCCACGCCGCCGAGCGTGATCAGCTCGGCCATGGTCCGGGGCACCTCGCCGTCGTAAACCTCCATGATGCGGGTCGCGGCGGCCTTGATGTTCTTGGCCTTGTTGCGGAAGAAGCCCGTGGAGCGGACCACGTCCTCGATCTCGGCCACGTCGGCCCCGGCCGCGTCCTGTATCGTCGGCCAGCGCTCGAAGAAGACCGGGGTGACCTTGTTGACCCGCTCGTCCGTGCACTGGGCGGACAGGGCCGTGGCCACCAGCAGTTCCCAGGCCGAGGTGTAGTCCAGGGCCGGTTTGGGAGAGGGGTACCGTTTCGAGAGACGGTCGAATATTTCGGCTGCGCGTTCTTTCTTGTTCATGTGTACTCCGTGTCGAAGGGTTGTTAGCACCTGCGGCCGCTCGGCTCAAGCGCCAAACATTCCACCACCCGGTTGCGTCCTTTGACGAACCATGTATCATCCCTAAAACGGAGGCATCCATGTCCGAGTCGTTCATCTACATGACCTGCGCAAGCTTGGAGGAGGCCGGGGCCATCGGGGAAATGCTCGTGGAGCGGCGGCTGGCGGCCTGCGCGAACATCCTGCCCGGCATGCGTTCCATCTACTGGTGGCGGGGCAAGGTGGAGCGGGCCGAGGAGGCGGTGCTCATCGCCAAGACCCGGGACGACCTGGTGGAACCGCTGACCGAGGCCGTCAAGGCGGCCCACGGCTACGAGGTCCCGTGCGTGGTCGCCCTGCCCATCACCGGAGGCAACCCGGATTTCCTGGCCTGGATCCGGTCGGAGACGGTCGGGGAGTAAGGGCTCCCGTTGACAGGGAGACGGGCATGCAAGTAGGTTCCGGTCAACCGAATCTGTTTCAAGGAGTATTCATGCAGATCTACATTTCCGGGTCGCTGGCCTTCGACCGCATCATGACCTTCCCCGACAAGTTTTCCAATCACATCTTGCCGGACAAGATACATATTCTCAATGTCTCCTTCCTGGTGGACGGGCTGGTCGAGCGTTTCGGCGGCACGGCCGGCAACATCGCCTACAACCTGTCCCTGCTGGGCGAGAAATCCACCATCCTGAGCCAGGTGGGCAAGGACTTCGGTCCCTACGACGAGCGGCTCCAGCAGTACGGCATCGCCCTGGACGGCATCCGGACCATTGAGCAGGAGTTCACCGCCGGGTGCTACATCACCACCGACATGTCCGACAACCAGATCAACGGGTTCAACCCCGGGGCCATGAAATACCCCAGCCAGTACGACATGAGCCGCATCGACCCGTCCGAGGCCATCGGCATCATCGCCCCGGGCAACATCAACGACATGGTCGATCACCCGAAATATTACCGTGAAAACGGCATCCCCTACATCTTCGACCCGGGCCAGCAGATTCCGGCCCTGGGCGGCGACAACCTCAAGGCGGCCATCAACGGCGCCGAGATCCTGATAGTCAACGACTACGAACTGGAGATGGTCATGAAGTCCACGGGCATGACCAAGGAGGACATCGTCGGCCAGGTGGGCTATCTTATCACCACCCTGGGCGAAAAGGGCTCCATGGTCAGCTGTGAGGACGGCGACACCGTTATCGGCGTGGTCCCGGCCAGGGAAGTACTCGACCCCACCGGTGCCGGGGACGCCTTCCGCGCCGGGCTGCTCAAGGGGCTGGCCATGGGCAAGACCGTGGCCGACGCCTGCAAGCTGGGCGCGACCTGCGCCACCTACGCGGTGGAGTTCAAGGGCACCCAGGAACATTCCTTCACCATGGAGGAATTCACCGAGCGCTACGAGTCGGTCTTCGGCCCGCTCGAATAGCGCAGGCCCGACAAGGCCGGGGAGGGCGACATGATCGAACTCAAGGTCCAGGCCATTGAAACGTATCTGCGGCGCGTGTACGGCGACGACGCCCGGCTTTTGGGCGCGGGCGACATCGGCAGCCTCGACGCGCAGGGCATGAAGGGGTTCGGCTACGGCAAACCCCTTCTCGTCCGCTTCGAAACCGGCGGCGAAGCCCGCGAGGCCGTGTTCTCGGTCATGAAGGGCGACAAGTACGGCCACCAGTTCTATTGGGACCGCGCGGCCATCCTCATGTTCCAGTACGAGACCTCGGCCCGTATGGAGCGGCATGTCCACCCCCTCGGGCTCGGCTATGTGAACGGCTCGGACGCCCTCGTCCCGGTGGAGGACCCCAAGGAGTTCTTCATCGTCAACGAGAAGCTTGAGGGGCACGACTATTTCCTGGACCTGGAGCGCATCCGGGCGCACGGCCCGCTCGACCGGGACCTGGAAACGGCCCGCGAGTTCGCCCGCTGGCTGGCCCGCGTGCATGCCGAAAAGCTCGACGACCCGCCCCTGTATTCCCGGCGCATCCGCAACCTGCTCGGGGCCAGCGAGTGCATCCTCGGGTTGGTGGACGAGGCTTTTCCCCGGAATTACGCATTCTTCGGCGGGGACCGCTTCCAGGCCCTGGAAAAGCGGCTCATCGACTGGCGCTGGAAGCTCAAGGGATATGCCCACCGGCTGAGCGCGGTGCACGGCGATTTCCACCCGTGGAACGTGCTCGTCACCGACGACGGGGAGTTCTCGGTGCTCGACCGCAGCCGGGGCGAGTGGGGCGAACCGGGCGGCGACCTGGCCTCCATGGCCGTCAACTACCTGCTCTGGTCCCTGTATGACCATGAGAAGCTGGCCGGTCCCTTCCGGGAGCTCTACCTGGCCTATTTCGGCGAGTACCTGGATCGCACCGGGGACATCGAGATCCTGGAGGTCCTGGCCCCGTTCTGCGTCTTTCGCGGCCTGGTCATCGCCTCGCCCGAATGGTATCCCGACCACCCCGAGCCGGTGCGCCGCCGCCTGTTCAACTTCGTGGCCAACGTCCTCGAAGACGACGTCTTCGACTGGGAGCACGTCAACCGGTACCTGGAGTAGCGTATGGCCGAGCGAAGCGGGGACGGCTGGGCGGTCTGGGTGGTGGGGTTGCCCGGCAGCGGCAAGTCCACCCTGGCGCGCGGCCTGCGCGACGCCCTCGGGGAGCGGGGCGTGGACGTGGTCCTGTTGCAGATGGACGAGCGGCGCAAGGCCTATTTCCCCGAACCGGAATACACCGGGGAGGAGCGTGAGGCGGCCTACCGGATGTTCGCCGAGGAGGCCGCCGGGCTCACCTGTGAAGGGCGCAACGTGATCATGGACGGCTCGGCCCATCGGGTGTCCATGCGTCGCATCGCGCGTGAAAAAATTTCTCGATTCGCCGAAATATTCGTTGCATGCGACCTGGAAACGGCCATGGCGCGGGAGGCCGCCCGGCCCGCCGGAAAGGTCATGGCCGACCTCTATCGCAAGGCCCTGCTGCGCAAGGAAACAGGCCGTGAATTCGATGGGTTGGGTGCGGTGATCGGGGTGGACGCGCCCTTTGAGTTGGACCCTCTGGCCGAGTTCGTCATCGACAACAGCGGACTGAGCAAGGAAGAGACGTTGGGAAAAACCTTGCACTTTGTAGACACATGGCTCGCCAGTGTTTAAATGCCCGACTTAACCGTGCCGAAACATCGGCCTGAAAAAAGGACCGGCCACGCTGTGGCCGGATGAACGAATATGAAATTTCACATCACCACCTTCGGGTGCCAGATGAACGTCCACGACTCGCAGTGGTTGGCCCGCGCCCTGGAAAGCAGGGGGTGGGAGGAGACCGGTGACGAGGACGCCCAGGTATACATCCTGAACACGTGCAGCGTGCGCGACAAGCCGGAGCAGAAGGTCTACAGCGAACTCGGCCGGGTGGCCGCGCACCTCAACCGCGACGAGAACGTCTTCGCGGCCGTGGGCGGTTGCGTGGCCCAGCAGGTGGGGCGCGGCTTTTTCGAGCGCTTCCCCTTCGTCAAGCTGGTCTTCGGCTCGGACGGCATCGCGGGTGCGCCCAACGCGCTTGAGCGCATCGCGGCGGGCAAGGAAGACCGCGCGGCCCTGCTCGATTTCGTGACTTTGTACGAGGAGCGCGAGCAGCCCGACGCCCCGGTGGCCGCCGACGAGTCCCGCCAGGCCTTCGTCAACATCATGCAGGGGTGCGACAACTTCTGCGCCTACTGCATCGTGCCCTATACCCGGGGCCGCCAGAAATCCCGCACCCCGGACGCCATCCTGGACGAGTGCCGCGCTCTGGTGGAGGGCGGCGTGCGCGAGATCACTCTGCTCGGGCAGAACGTCAACAGCTTCGGCCTGGACAAGGGCGGGGTGGGCGTCAGCTTCGCCGAGCTCCTGCGTTCCGTGGCCGCCATCCCCGGCCTGGACCGGCTGCGCTTCACCACCTCGCATCCCAAGGACATCGCCGAGGAGGTCATCCGGGCCTTCGGCGAGCTGCCCAACCTGTGCCCGTCGCTCCACCTGCCCATGCAGGCCGGATCGGACCGCGTGCTCAAGGCCATGCGCCGCAAGTACGACATACAACGCTACCTCTCCATCGTGGACGGGCTGCGCGCGGCCAGGCCGGACATCAGCCTGACCACGGACCTCATCGTGGGCTTCCCCGGCGAGACCGAGGAGGATTTCCGGCAGACCCTGGACATGGTCGAGCGGGTCGGATTCGAATCGAGCTTTTCCTTCAAGTATTCCGACCGGCCCGGCGTGGCGGCCGTGAACATGGAGCCCAAGGTCCCGGCCGAAGAGGCTTCGGAGCGGTTGCTGCGCTTGCAGACTCTGCAAAATAATATTACTAGAGATTGTCTAAAGAATCTTGTGGGCGCGCAAACCGACGCGTTCATCGAAGGGTTGAGCCGCATGCAGGACGGGGATGCCGTCTCGTGGAAGGGGCGCGACCCGGCCGGGCGGATCGTCAACGTCTCCATGGCGGAGACCGCCGGATTGACCGGCAAGATGGTCCCGGTGAAGATTGTGGAAGCCAAGAAACACTCCCTGGTGGGAAAGAGGACGGGCGAACCGTGGTAAAGGTCGAGATTTTCGGACTGGCAGTGGACGAGGCGGGCAAATCCCCGATCATCGTCCTCAAGGACGAGGAAGAGACCAAGGTCCTGCCCATCTGGATCGGGGCCATGGAGGCCATGGCCATTTCCATGGCCATCAACAAGGTGCCGTTTCCCCGGCCCATGACCCACGATCTCCTGCTCAACACCATCCGCACCATGGGCGGCGCCGTCAACCGCGTGGAGATCACCGACATCGAGAACGGGACCTTCTTCGCCGAGATCGTGGTCTCGGCCGGGGAGGAGACCCTGCGCCTGGACAGCCGCCCCTCGGACGCCATCGCCCTGGCCGTGCGCGCCGAATGCCCCATATTGGTGGGCGAGGCGGTCCTGGCGGAGGCGGGGGGCGCGTTCCCGGACCATCCCCAGACGGTCATCAAGACCGAGGACGCCGACAAATGGCAGGAGGAGCTGGACAAGCTCTCCGAAGACGACATCAAATACAAGATGTAGGCCCACCATGATCGATCTGCATACCCATACCATTTTCAGCGACGGGGAACTGATCCCCGCCGAACTGGTCCGCCGGGCCGAAGTGCTGGGTTACAAGGCCCTGTGCATGACCGACCATGCGGACGAGGCGACCACCTACCACATCCTCGAGAACGTGCTCCGTTTCGTCAGGAAACACGGGCACTTTTTTGACATCAACGTCCTGGCCGGGGTCGAGTTGACCCACGTGCCGCCCGCGCTCATCGCCGAGATGGTCAAGAGCGCGCGGGACGCCGGGGCGCAGGTGGTGGTCATGCACGGTGAGACCCCGGTGGAGCCTGTGGCCCCCGGCACCAACCTGGCGGCCATCGAGGCGGGCGTGGACATCCTGGCCCACCCCGGCCTGATCACCGACGAGGAGGTCAAGCTGGCCGTGGAGCGGGGCGTCGCGCTCGAGATCACCACGCGCGGCGGTCACAGCTACACCAACGGCCACGTGGCCGCCATGGCCCGAAAGCATGGGGCCCGGCTTGTGGTCAACAACGACGCTCACGCCCCGCGCGATCTGGTCGGCAAGGAGCTGCGCAAGACCATCGCCCTGGGGGCGGGCCTGACCCTGGATGAATACCGGCAGACCGAGGCCAACGCCTGGAAGATCGTGCAGCGATGCATGAAATGATGTTTCCGATCCGTCGCAGAGTAGTGACCAAGAAGGCGTAGACACGTACAGGTATACAGAAAAGCCGTGGCTTGCTTGAGGCCCGGCTTTCTTCGCATGAAGCGGGCCCGACGGCCCATAGACCCGAAAAGGTACAACCAATGAACTTTCTGCCCGACAACTCCATCCTGACCCTGCTCGCCGGGGCGACCCTGGCGGTCAAGATGGTCATGCTCTTCCTGGGGTGCATGTCCCTGTGGAGCT
>NZ_JBGLYH010000132.1:0-720 GCF_041414475.1 Pseudodesulfovibrio karagichevae | reverse complement strand
TTGGGGCTGACATAGATCTCTCGTCGTATTAGGGGGGACTATGAGGCTAAAAAGATCGCGTTTGTCGGCTCATATATCCGGTCGTCTGATTGAGCATTTCGTTGCTGGCACCCCAGCCCGCACAGCCAGTGAACTGGTAGGTGTAAACCGCAACACCGCGATTACTTTTTATCTGAGATTACGGAAGATTATCGCAGAGCAGATGCCTTCCGTTGAGATGTTTGCCGGAGAGGTAGAAGTTGATGAGAGTTATTTTGGCGGCTATCGCCGTGGCGTTCGAGGGCGGGGGGCTGCTGGTAAAGTCCCAGTATTTGGCATTCTTAAGCGCAATGGGATGGTGTACGCTGAAATAATCCCCGACACTAAAACCAAGACCTTGAAAGGGATAATCGACTTGCAGGTTCAGCCTGACAGCGTGGTGTATACGGATGGTTTGTCATCCTACAATGTGCTCGATGTGTCTGAATTTAAACACTATCGTATTAATCATCTCAAACGCTATGTTGATGGGCATAACCATATCAACGGCATTGAGAACTTCTGGAACCAAAGTAAGCGCCATCTGAGGAAGTACAACGGTATTCCTCGCAAGTATTTTTGGCTGTATTTGAAAGAGTGCGAATTCAGGTTTAATTACGGCTCCCCAAAAGAGCAGTTATCTATCCTGAAAAAATGGATAAAAAGGCACAACGCGGCATAGTTATCTATGTCAGCCCCAAA
>NZ_JBGLYH010000131.1:0-762 GCF_041414475.1 Pseudodesulfovibrio karagichevae | reverse complement strand
GGCCCATCCGGAGGATCATCTGCGTGGGCCAGGGCACGGCCGCCGTGGCCGCCATGGCCGTGGCCCGGCTCCTGCGCCGCACCCTGGCCGACACCGGCATGTCCATCGAGTCCTACACCGGCTCGGAACTCATCGGATTCATGGGCGACGAGCGCATGGACGACGTGTTCCTGATCCCGGTGTCGCAGTCGGGCACGACCACGGACACCAACCGGGTGGTGGACCTGTGCCGCGACCGGGGCGCGTGGGTCAACTGCATCGTCAACCGGCGCAACTCGCCCCTGGTCCAGAAGTCGGACTCGCACATCTACACCAGCAACGGCCGGGACGTGGAGATGGCTGTGGCCTCGACCAAGGCGTTCTACTCGCAGATCGCGGCGGGCAAGCTGCTCTCGCTGTGGCTGGCGGACGTCCTCGGCACCCTGGACAAGGCCGCGATCTTCCAGGAGATCACCGCCCTGGAAGGACTGCCCGGCAAGATCGTCGATGTCCTGGAGAACAAGGAACAGATCGCCGAGGTGGCCCGCAAATACGCGCCCGTGCACCGTTACTGGGCCCTGGTCGGCAACGGCGCGAACTGCATCGCGGCCCAGGAGGTGCGCATCAAGCTGTCGGAATTATGCTATAAATCCATCCCGTGCGACGTCACGGAGGACAAGAAGCACATCGACCTGTCCACCGAGCCCCTGACCCTGGTCATGGCCTCGGACCTGCCCGAGATGGTCGTCACGGACACGGTCAAGGAGACCACGATCTTCAAGG
>NZ_JBGLYH010000130.1:0-991 GCF_041414475.1 Pseudodesulfovibrio karagichevae | reverse complement strand
AGGAGGCCACGCGGTTGCCCGCACAGGACACCCGTTGAAATGCGGGAGGCCGTCGTGGCCCTGCGCAAGGCCTGGCCGGGCATCGGGCCGCGCAAGATCGCCGGAGAGCTGCGCAACCGGGGGCTTCGGCCCCCCTCCCACAGCACCATCGCCCTCATCCTCAAGGACGCGGGGCTGACCAAGGCGCGCAGGCGGCGCAACGCCCGCTTTCGGCAATGGCCGGACAAGCTGACCGAGCCCGATCATTCCAACCACGTCTGGAGCGTCGACTACAAAGGATGGTTCAGGATGCTCAGCGGTGAAGTCTGCTATCCATTAACGATCATGGATGGTTACAGTCGATTTCTTATCGGCGTCGAGGCCCTGTCCCGACCCGCTTTCGCGCCCACCCGGGAGGCCTTCGACCGGACTTTCGCCCGATTCGGCCTGCCCGAAATCATCCGCGTGGACAACGGGACGCCCTTCGCCGGAGCGGGGGCGGGCGGCCTTTCCCGGCTGAGCGCCCTCTGGCTGCGGTTGGGGATCGACGTGGAGTTCATTGATCCCGGCAAGCCGCAGCAAAACGGGGCGCACGAGCGGATGCACCGCAGCCTGAAGCGGGAAATCCGCCTGGGCAGCGGGCTGCGGCAACAGCAGCGCCGCTTCCGCGCCTGGCGGCGGATCTACAACCACAACCGCCCCCATGAAGCGTTGGGCATGGCCGTCCCGGCCCAGGTTTACGCCCGATCAAAGCGGAGATATCCAGCTGAAATACCGGACTTTCAATACGACGCACGGCACGTGGTCCGCCGGGTGAAAAATAGCGGGGAAATCAAATGGGCGGGCCGCAGGCGGTACATCAACCAGGGCCTGGCCGGCAGCCAGATCGGTATTTTGGAAAATGGCAACGGCGACCTGAACGTCTACGCCGGTTCGGTCCTGCTCGGCGTCCTGCCCGCCACCGGTTCCGGGGGCCTGATCAGGCCCCCGGAACCGGTGGACGAACAATAAA
>NZ_JBGLYH010000012.1:0-80901 GCF_041414475.1 Pseudodesulfovibrio karagichevae | reverse complement strand
CGACCTGAACGTCTACGCCGGTTCGGTCCTGCTCGGCGTCCTGCCCGCCACCGGTTCCGGGGGCCTGATCAGGCCCCCGGAACCGGTGGACGAACAATAAAAGTGTTACCCATGTACCCGGGCAGAACTGTTACCCATGTTTCCGGTTGCACAGGGAACCCTTTTCTCAAAGGGTTCCCTTCTCCCCTTCCCCCGGCCGCCGGAGGCAAAAAAAGAGCGGAAGCATCGCTTCCGCCCTTTTTATTGGTTTATGCAGCCCGTTCTAGTGTCCGGCGCCCGCGAAGGTGACGGTGATGCCATAGAGGGTCTTGCCCGCATTGATGGCGAAGTTGAACAGGGGTGCCGGGACCATGCCGATGAGCAGCACGGCGGCGGCGAGCATGCCCGCGCCTGCGGAGGCGAACCAGCCGTTGTCCGGCGGAGCCGCCTGGCTCGGCGCGGACTCTTCGGTGAAGGCGTGCCGGAACAGGGACAGGTAGTAGTAGATGGCGATGGCCGAGTTGACCACCAGAGTGATGACCAGCCAGTTGTAGCCGTGATCCCAGGCCGAGGTGATCAGGAAGAACTTGCCCATGAAGCCCATGGTCGGCGGCAGGCCCACCAGGGCGAACGCGCCGGCGGCCAGCGAAAACGCCAGGACCGGGGCCTTCTTGTACAGGCCGTTCAGATCGTTCAGCTTGAGGTTGCGGCCGTCGGAGGCCACGCGGCTGACGATCCAGAACACGAGCAGGTTCATGACCAGGTAGGCCATGCCGTAGAACGCGGCCGCGCCGATGCCCTCGGGGGTGCCCGAGACCAGGCCGACCATGATGTAGCCCGCATGGGCCACGGACGAGAAACCGAGCAGTCGCTTGATGTCCGTCTGGGCCAGGGCCGACAGGTTGCCGAAGGTCATGGACAGCGCGCCGAGCACCGCCAGGATGGTGGTGATCTCCAGGCCGGGCTTGAGCAGCACGGCCAGGCGGCACAGGACCACGATGGCGCCCATCTTGGGCATGGTCGCCACGAACGCGGCGGTCTCGTTGCTGGCGCCCTGGTAGACGTCCGGGCACCAGAAGTGGAACGGGAACAGGGCCAGCTTGAAGAACATGCCGCCCAGGAAGAGCGACAGGCCGACGACGGCCATGGGCTGGTCGGCGAAGGACCAGGGTTTGTTCATGAGCTCGGCGATGTAGGTCGTGTGCTGGGTGGCCATGATGTAGGACAAGCCGTACAGGGCCAGGGCCGTGGCGACCGCGCCGAACATGATGTACTTGATGCCCGCCTCGGCCGCGCCCTTGTCCTTGGCGCGCAGCGGGATGACCGCATACATCGAGTAGGAGGCCAGCTCCAGGGCCAGGTAGATGGTGATCAGCTCCACGGAGGAGGCGAGCAGCATCAGGCCGAGGGTGGAGAAGCCGAGCAGCATATAGTAGTCGGCCCGCTTGCCCTCGTCCAGGGTCGGCTGGCGCGAGGCGTTGAGCACGACCACGTAGAAGCCGAAGGTGATGACGATCTTGAAGAACTGGGACATGAGGTCCACTTTGTAGACGTCCCAGAACATGGATCCATGCAGATGGAAGCCGGTGATGGTCACGAAGAACGCGGCGCAGGCGCCGAACGGCAGCCATTTCTCAACCGGCGGTTTCCACTCCCTGCTGCCCAGCGACTGGACCATGAGGGCCAGCACCATACAGAGGAAGAACAGTTCCGGGACAAGCGCAGTGATGTTGAAGTTCACGTCGTAAGCCCCCTATTCCTTTTCCGCCAGCAGGCCCGAGAGGTCCGCGGCGGCTGTTTGCATAGGCTGCTCGGTTTCCACGGCAGCGACCTTGCGCTGGTCGAAGTCGTTGAGCAGCTTGTTGACGGACGGGTCGATGATCTTGAAGAAGCCGGTGGGCGCCAGGCCGATCCAGAGCACGAACACGGCCGGGATGGTCAGGTAGATCCACTCCCGCGCGTTCAGATCGCGCCAGGTCTTGGCCGTGCTGGGCTTGCCCCAAGCCATCTTCAGCGAGACACGGAACATGTAGGCCGCGCCGAGCAGCGCGCCGGGCACCAGGAACATGCCGATGAACGGGGAGTCCTGGAAAGCGCCGATGAAGACCAGGATTTCACCCACGAACCCGTTGGTCCCGGGGAACCCGAAGGAAGCCAGGGCCATCAGGCCCCAGAAGAACATGAAGGCGGGCAGATACTTGCCGAGGCCCATGTTCTTGCTGATCTCGCGGCTGTGGCTCCGCTCGTAGACCGCGCCGATCATCATGAACAGCGCGCCGGTGACGATGCCGTGGTTGAGCATCTGGAAGAGCGCGCCTTCCACGCCGCGCTGGTTGAACAGGAAGATGCCCAGCGTCACAAAGCCCATGTGGCCCACCGAGGAGTAGGCGACCAGCTTCTTGATGTCGGACTGCCCGAGGGCGATGGCTCCGCCGTACAGGATGGATACGATGGAGATCGCGATCATCATGGGGGCGAAGTAGTGGCTGGCGGCCGGGGTCAGCGGCAGGCAGAAGCGCAGGAACCCGTAGGTGCCCATCTTCAGCAGCACGGCCGCCAGGATGACGGAACCGGCCGAGGGCGCCTGCACGTGGGCCGCGGGCAGCCAGGTGTGGAACGGGAACATGGGCACCTTGATGGCGAAGGCGAGCGCCATGGCCAGGAAGGCCCAGAACTGGAAGCGGAAGCTGAAGTTCATCTGCATCAGGTCCGGAATGGAGAAGGTGCCGCCCGTGACCCGGAAGGCCACGATGGCCGCGAGCAACAGGGTGGACCCCGCCAGGGTGTACAGGAAGAACTTGAGCGACGCGTATTTGCGGTCGTCGCCGCCCCAGACCGCGATGAGCAGGTACATGGGGATGAGCATGGCTTCCCAGAACACGTAGAACAGGACCAGGTCCAGGGCGCAGAACACGCCGAGCACGGCCGATGTCATGAACAGCAGGCAGAAGTGGAACTCCTTGACCCGCTTGCCGATGTAGGTCCAGGAGCACATGACGCACAGCGGCAGGACCGCGATGGTCAGAAGGACCATAAGTATGCTGATTCCGTCCACGCCGAGGTAGTACTGCAGGCCCCATTGGTGGACCCAGTCCAGTTGCTCGACGAACTGGAAGTCAGCGTTCAGTTTGAAGCCCACGAGCGGCACTGCAAGCAGACACTCGATGAGGGACACCGCCATGGTGTAGTACCTCACCACCTGCGGAGCCCGCAGGAAGAAGAGTCCGCACGCCGCGATGAGCGGGAATGCGATCAATATTGTGAGTACCGGATATCCGAAGTCCAAAATGAGCTCTCCTTAGATTGTCCGGCTTAGCCGAAGTACCATACCAGGGCGAAGATGCCCAAGCCGAGAACGGCGGCCAGCGCCAGGTAGTCCTGCAGGTTGGCCGTCTGAACCTTGGCCCCCGCCCTGCCGATGTTCCTGACGGTGTAGGCGCTGCCGTCCACCACCGTGTCGATGCCCTTCTTGTCGAACCAGGAAGTGCCTCTGCCCATGCCGATGAGCCCGCGCAGACCGACGGTCCGGTAGACCTCGGTCCAGACGTCGTCAACCTTGGCCGCAGGCCAGCAGAGGGCCCGCATGGTCACCTTGCCGATGAGGCGATAGAACCAGTCGAAGTCCAGGTTGAGCGCCTTGTGCGGCGTGATGATGTACCGGGTCAGGTAGAAGGCCAGGCCGGAGAAGCCGAGCAGCAGGCCCGCGTTGATGACCTTGTCGATGGTCCAGGGGTGGAAGGGTTCTTCCACGACCATGGGCAGGTACTTGTAGAGCATGTGGGGGTAGACGCCCTGGGCGATGCACAGCAGGCCGCACAGGCCCATGCCGATGTACATGTTGACGGGCAGCGGTCTGACCTCGCCCGTGAATTCCTTCTTGCGCCCCCAGAACGCGAAGTATGGGAGCTTGATGCCCACCGAGATGAACGTACCGACCGCCGCTATCTCCATGCCCAGGGCGAGGAAGGTGCGGTGGTGCTCGGCGGCGCCCGCGATGGTCATGGTCTTCGAGATGAAGCCGTTGAACAGCGGCATGCCGGAGATGGACAGGGCCGCGACCATGTACCAGACCATGACCCAGGGCAGCTTGGTGACCAGGCCGCCGAGTTCGTCCAGTTTGGCCGTGCCGACCGAGTACAGGATGGCGCCGGTGCCCATGAAGAGCAACCCCTTGTAGAGGATGTGGGCATAGGCGTGGGCCACGGCGCCGTTGATGGTCATTGCCGTGCCGATGCCGATGCCCGCGACCATGTATCCCACCTGGGATACGATGTGGTAGGACAGGATGCGCCGGGCGTTGTTCTCGATGCACGCGTAAAGGACTCCGTAGACCGCCATGAAGGTACCGGCGATGGCCAGGACCTCCCAGCCGGCGAAGCCCCGGCAGAGCACGTAGACCGCGGTCTTGGTGGTGAAGGCGCACATGTACACCGCACCGGCCACGGAGGCCCGGGGGTAGGCGTCGGGCAGCCAGGCGTGCAGAGGCACGACGGCGGCGTTGACGCAGAAGCCGGTCAGGATCAGCCAATCGTAGAGATGGGCCTCGGCCGGGTTGACGAGGTCGAAGGCGAAGCCGCCCGTGGCCTTGTATTTCAGGAGCAGGCCGCCCAGCAGGAACAGGCCGCCCACCGTGTGGTACAGGAAGTAGCGGAAACCGGCGTGCACGGATTCCTGGGTTCTGGCCTGCCAGATGAGGAAGGTCGAGCCGATGGACATCAGCTCCCAGAACAGGAAGACCGTCAGCAGGTCGCCCGCGAACACGCAGCCGAATCCGCCCGCCACGTAGAGCGAGGCGCAGACGTAGTGCCCTTTGTCCTCCACGTGCATGCCGTAGATGCAGCCGATGAAGGAAATGATGGCGAAGACCTGGCCGAAGACGATGGACAGCTTGTCCACGCGCCCGAAGGTCAGGGCCTGGTCAAGGTAGTGCAGCACCCCGTAGGAGCCCTCATTCACCGTGAATATGGAGTACAGGGCGATGAGCGGCGGAATGATCGCCAGCGCGCCCCGCAGGGCCTTGTTCTTCCACAGGCTTGCCGGCATCAGGGGCACCAGCAGGGCCAGCAGGAGGAAGCCCACCGCGGGGTGGATGAAGATATCAGTCCCCATAGTAGTCCTCCTTGCGGGCGATGAACGGCTGGATGATCTTTTTCATGATGATAACCATGGCCAGCCCGACGATCAGGCCGAATCCGGCGAAGAACCCGGGGTACCTGTCGAGACCGAAGTGCGGGTGGTGCGTGACGAACGGGACGTTGAGCAGCACGAGCACGCCCAACACGACGAAGAAGATGGTCCTCCACGTCTTCCAGTTGTCTCGCCATTTGGCGAGGAGCTCGCCCAATCCATTCTGTTGACTCATATATACCCCCCTAGAACTTGCCGAGAACGTTGACGAAGTTCAGGAATGTCTGCGGATACAGACCCAAGAACACCGAGATGAAGGCCGTAATGCACAGCGGAATCACCATGGTCATGGACGGCTCGTTGTACTGGCCGATGTTGGCTTCGGGCTTGGGCTTCTTGAAGAAGGCCCTGTAGGTGATGGGCACGAAGTAGCCCGCATTGAGCGCCGTCGAAAGGAGCAGTGCGCACAAGAGCGGCCACTGGTGGGCATCGAGTGTGCCGTTGACCAGGTACCATTTGGAGACGAACCCGCAGACCGGCGGCATGCCGATCATGGACAGGGAGGCGATACCGAAGGCGCCGAAGGTCAGCGGCATGCGCCGGCCCAGTCCGTCCATCAGGCTGATCTTCTTCAGGTGGCAGGCGACGTAGATGGCGCCCGCCGCCATGAACAGCGTGATCTTGGAGAAGGCGTGGTGGGCGATGTGCATCACGCCGCCCTGCACGCCCGAGTCGACCAGCATGGTCACGCCGAGCACGATGTAGGACAGCTGGGCCACGGTCGAGTAGGCCAGCCGCGCCTTGATGTCGTCCTTGGTCAGGGCGATGAACGAGGCCACCGTCAGGGTGAAGGCCGCGATGTACGCCGTACCCAGGCCGATGGGCAGGTCGCCGAGCCAGGAGCCGGGCGAGCCGATGAAGACCTGGCTCATGGTCAGGGCCGCGGCGGTCTTGGTCCCGAAGGCCGAGAGCACGATGCGGCAGACGCAGAACACGCCCGCCTTGACGACCGCCACCGCGTGCAGCAAGGCCGAGACCGGAGTGGGCGCGACCATGGCCGAGGGCAGCCAGTTGTGGAACGGCATGAGCGCCGCTTTGCCGATGCCGAGGATGAACAGCCAGTAGGTCAGCGCCACCAGTCTGGGGTGGGCCGCGACGACCTGGGCGTTGAACATGCCGTGCTGGATGTCGGCCAGGTTGAAGTCGAGGTTGCCGACCAGGACATAGGTCAGGACCATGGCGGGCAGGAGGAAGAGCTTGGAGGTACCCATCAAGTAGACGATGTACTTGCGGGCGCCGACCTTGGCCTCCTCGTCCTCGTGGTGATAGACCAGCGGGTACGTGAACACGGTGATGACCTCGTAGAAGAGGTAGAGCGTGAACACGTTGGCCGACAAGGCCACGCCGAGGGCGCCGAAGATGGCCACCGCAAAGCATACGTAATAGCGGGTCTGCGCGTGCTCGTTCAGCCCGCGCATGTAGCCGATGTTGTAGCTGGTCACGAAGAACCAGAGGAACGGAGCGATCAGGGCGAAGACCATGGACAGCCCGTCCGCGGCAAAGGCTATGGTGATGCCCGGCAGGATGGTGGTTACGTGGTAGTAGAGGACCTGTCCGGCGAGGACTTTCGGCGCCATCCAGAGCACCGAGGTGAAGGTCAGGAACGCACCGATGAAGCTGATCGCCTCCCGCCGGTTCTCATCCCCTCGACAGAGGTAGATGAAAAGCGGCGTGAGGAGCGTGAACACCACCGGCAGAAGAATGGGACTATATGTCGTTACACCTTCCATAATAGTTATTCCTTCAGAGTAGTGATGTCACTGGATTTGGCGGATTTGAAACGCCTTGCAACCACCACGATCATGGCCAGGACCAGCGTGGCTTCTGCTGCGGCCAGGCCCATGACGAACAGGGTGCCGAGCTGTCCGAGGACCGCGCTGAAATCGGTCAGCTGCGCGGCCGCCACCATGGACAGCCCCGCGCCGTTAAGCATCAGCTCCACCGAGATCAGCATGCCGACGAGGCTCCTGCGCTGGGTCAGGCCGAAAATGCCCGCGCACAGGAGAATCAAGGCGACGAGTTGATAGAGGGTCAATGCGCTCATTTACTTATCCCCCCCGTTCTTATGGCCCCGCTTCTCCCAGACCAGCAGGACGGCGCCGGACATGGCGACCATCAGGATGACCGAGATCAGCTCGAAGGGCAGGAAGTAGGAGCCGAGCAGCCCGTCGCCGAGTTGCTTGATGGTCACTTCCACGGGCACGGCCACGGATGCGGCGGGCCGGGTCAGGACCAGCCAGCCCAGCAGGGCCGCCGGGGCCATGGTGGCCGCCAATCCGTAGAGGTAGCGCTTCATGGGCGCCTTGTCGGACTCGTCGCCGCCCTGCTCCGCCCGGGTCAGCATGACCGCGAAGAAGATCAGGACGCTGACCGCGCCGATGTAGATGAGCAGCTGCATGAAGGCCATGAAGGGCGTCGCCAGGAGCAGATACATCCCGGCCACACCGACGAGCGTGGTGATCAGGCCGATGAGGGCGCGCACCAGGCTGCTGCTCGACACGGCGAGGACGGCCCCGCCCAGAATGACGAGCGTGTACACGCCGAATGCTATTTTTGCCAAGACTTCCATATTACGCCTCCTTCTCCGCCGCGGCCGGTGCGGCCTCGGTCTTGGGGGCAGGCGCGGAAAGCTCCGTGGCCTGCTCCTTGAGCCGGGCGAGAAGATCGATTTTCATCTCTTTTCTGGAAGTCGCCACCCAATAGATGTTATTGGAGAATCTCAGCGACTTGGCCGGACAGTTGTCGATGCAGGTGCCGCACAGCGAACACAGGGTGTAGTCGTAGATGAACTTGGCCGGGTTCTTGGGGGCCTTGGGCTTGACGACCTTTTCCCCCGCTTCCTCGGCCGCCTTCATGGCCGCTTCCTCCGAAGCGGTGAGCTTGGGAGGCTTGGACTTGACCACGGTGAGGCACTTGCTCGGACAGTTGGTCACGCACATCATGCAGGAGATGCACTTGGGCGTGGCCGGATCCTTGGGCTTGCCGATGAGCTCGACATGCCCGCCGTATGTTCCCAGATTCTCGTCGTCGAGGACCTCGCGCGGATAGTGGACCGTGATCAGGGGCTTGCAGAAGTACTTGCCCGTGATCTTCAGGCCCACGATCAGAGACCAGCTGTCGAGAATCGGCTGAATGACTTTTTCCTTGAATTTACCCATGTCTACACCCCTACAGCTTCACGATCAGCGCGATGGCCAACAGGTTGAAGGTGGCCAGCGGCAGCAACCATTTCCAGTTGATGTTCAGCAGCTGGTCGAACCGGACGCGGGGGAAGGTCCAGCGTGCCCAGACCATGAGCGACAACAGGGCGTAGGTCTTGATGAGCATCCACCACCATCCGTCGACACCCGGGATGGGGCCGTGATAGCCGCCCAGGAACAGGACGGAGCAGACGGAGCACATGACGACCATGTAGCCGTATTCCGCCATGAAGAAGAGGCCGAAGCCCATGGAGGAATACTCGGTATGGAAACCGGCGGTCAGTTCGGACTCGGCCTCGGCCAGGTCGAACGGGGCGCGGTTGGTCTCGCCGAACATGGCGATGATGAAGACGAAGAAGGCCAGGAACGTAAACGGGTTCCTGAAGATGAACCAGTTCCAGATGTAGCCGTCCTGCATGGCGGTGATCTCGGTCAGGCTCAGGGTGCCGGTCATGAACGAGATGGCCAGCACGGTCAGCAGCAGCGGGATCTCGTAGGCCACGGTCTGGGACACGGCGCGGGCCGCGCCGAGCACGCCCCATTTGTTGTTGGAGGCCCAGCCCGCCAGGATGACGGCCAGCCCGTTGAAGCTGGAGAAGGCCAGGATGAGCAGCAGGCCGAGGTTGACGTCCATGCCGGTCAGCACCGGGCCGTACGGGATGGGCAGGAAGAGCAGCAGCACCGGCAGCATGGACAGGATCGGGGCGAGCCAGTACAGGGCCGCGTCCGCGTTGTCCGGGGTCAGGAGCTGTTTGCCCATGAGCTTCAGGCCGTCGATGAGCGGCTGGAGCACGCCGTGGGGGCCGACCTCGAAGGGGCCGGGACGACGCTGGATGTGGCCCGCGAACTTGCGCTCGCAGTAGACCCACACCAGGGCGTTGATCCCCAGCCAGACCATGGCGGCGACCGCCGCGATGATCAGGACTATCAGGTTTGTTAAGAATGCGTTCATTATTCCCCCTACCGGTCGATTTCAGGAATGATCAGGTCCAGGCTGCCCAGGATGGCCACGGCGTCGGCCAGGAGCGTTCCTGTGGCGGCCTCGGCGAACGCGCTCAGATTGGAGAAGCCCGGCGCGCGCAGCTTGACGCGGTACGGCACCTTGCCGCCGTCGGAGACGACGTAGACGCCGATCTTGCCGCGGCCTCCCTCCACGTTGAAGTAGGCCTCGCCCGCAGGCGGCTTCATGGCGGGCTTGGGAGCCTTGTCCATGATGTGCCCGCCCTCGGCGGACGGGAGCTGCTCCAGGGCCTGCTCGATGATGCGCATGGACTGCTCCATCTCGGCCAGGCGGACGTGGTAGCGTCCGGCGGAACAGCAGGTGTCGCTCGAGGGAATCTCGAAATCGAAACGGTCGTAGATCGAGTAGGGCTCGCTCCGGCGCACGTCGTAGGGGACGCCGGCACCACGAAGCACGGGACCGGTACAGCCGTAGCGGCGGCACATGTCCTGGTCGATGATGCCGATGCCCTCGATCCGGCGGCGCAGGATGAGGTTCTTGGTGACGAGATCGTGGTACATGGGCAGTCTCTCGCGGAAGTGCGGGATGAACGCCTTGATCAACTCGATGCACTTGTCGTCGATGTCCATCTGCACGCCGCCGACGCGGAAGTTGCTGTAGGTCAGCCTGGAGGCCGACGGCCTCTGCAGGAGATCCAGGATCATTTCACGATCGTCGAATGCGTACATGATGGGCGTGAACGCGCCGAGGTCGAGGATGTAGGCGCCCCACCACAGCAGGTGGGAAGCCAGGCGGTTGAACTCGGTCATGATGACCCGCAGATACTCCGCCCTCTCCGGCACCTCGATGCCCATCAGTTTTTCGACCGCGCCCACGTAGGCCCAGTTCCAGGCCATGGCGTGGCCGTAGTCGACGCGGCCCATGTTGGGGATGAATCCGCCCCAGGTTTGGGTCTCGCCCATTTTTTCATGCATGCGGTGCAGGTAGCCCAGCACGGGCTCGGCACGGACGATGTATTCGCCGTCCACCTCGATCACGATCCGCAAAACGCCGTGCGTCGACGGGTGTTGCGGACCCATATTGATGATCAGGGTGCCGTCCTGCTTCCCGGCCTCGAACTTCTGGGTGTAGAAATCACCCTTCATTTGTTCCGTATTCTGGTAAGCCGACATACACTCTCAGTCCGGTGTTTGATACCGACCGGTCGCCCCGGCCTACGCGTCGGAGGCCTCCCCGGCCTCCGCTTCCGCAAACAACGCTTCCACTTCCGCCGAGCAGGACACGACTTCACCCAGGGAGAGCAGGTCCTTGACGGACTTGCGCGCCTTGTCGTCCTTGCGCAGCGGGAAGAGATCCTCGTCCTCCACCGCCAAGAGCAGCGGCACGAGGTTGGGGTTGCCCTCGAACACGACGCCGTGGAAGTCGCGGGTCTCCCGCTCATGCCACTCGGCGCCGTCGAAGACGGACGTGATGGACGGAACCACGGGGTTGTCCTTGCCGACGAGGATGCGGAGGACGACCCGTTCGTTCACGGTCCATCGGTTGAAATGGTACTGCACCAGAAAGCCCTCATCCACGTCCAGGGCGGAGATGTCCTCGAGGGAGTATTCGGCCTCGAACAGCTTCCCGGCGGCCTTGACGATCTGGCCGGGCGCCAGAAAAACCGACCAGGCGTGCCCGGTGGCCGCCGGATCCTGTTTGGCGACGCACTGGGTCGCCACTCCTTCCAAAGCCTGCAACATGGCTAGCCCTCCACCTTGGCGGCGACGGGCCACCAACGTTTGCCGGTGATCAGGCGCTGCAGCTCGAAGAAGCCCTCGAGCAGCCCTTCGGGCCTGGGCGGACAGCCCGGCACGTAGACATCCACGGGGATGAGCGTGTCCACACCCTGGATCACGTTGTAGTTGTCCTTGATCTTGAAGGGACCGCCGGAGATGGCGCAGTTGCCCATGGCGATGACCCACTTGGGTCCGGGCATCTGCTCATAGAGGCGGACGACGGCCGGGGCCATCTTCTTGGTCACCGTGCCGGCCACGATCATGACGTCGGACTGGCGCGGCGAGGGCCGGAAGACCTCCGCCCCGAACCGGGCCATGTCGAACCGGGCCATGCCGGTGGCCATCATCTCGATGGCGCAGCAGGCCAGACCGAAGGTCATGGGCCACAGCGACATGGAACGGCAGACGTCGAAGAGGTCCTGGGCCAGTTTCATGTTGACGATGGGCGGATCCATGCGATGGTTGCCCGCCGTCAGGAACTCCGGTTGCACTACTGAATCCTGCGCGGCCATGTGAACACCCCTTTCGCCCAAAAATAGATGACGGAAAGAATAAGGAAGAACAGGAAGATGAAGACCTTTACGAAGGGCGCCCAGCCGTCGGCGTCTGCATACGCCGTGGAGACCGGGAACAGGTAAAGGACGTCAACGTCGAAGGCCAGGAAGATCAGGGCGTATACATAATAGGATACGCCCCACCGGGCCCACGAACTGCCGTAGGGGATCATGCCGCACTCGTACGGCATGCCGATATCCCCTCCCCTCGCTTTGGGGGCCAGCAGCCCCGCCAGAATCAACGGCCCGATGGCAAAGAGCAGACCAGCGAGCAGAAACAAGACAATTGCAAAATGCAGCCAATTGAAAATCATACCCCATCCTTTGGCAGTAAATTTGCGGGAATCTTGAACCAATAAAATTTTCAAGAATTAACGAGTTCCATGCCCCGAAAAAAGCCCCAAGTCAAGCACCTTGCGCTTTTTTTCGTTAAGAACCCACCGCCTAAGTATGTAATTTTCTTAACTCTGCTCAGCCCCCGGCCCGTCTTGCTTCCCGCCCCCGCCGCCCCTCCTCGACAGGAGCGTAAAATCATTGCCTGCGGGAATGAAAAAGGGCGTTCCGCCCACGCGAAACGCCCTCGGGAAAAAACAGCCCAGGACGGGCCGCCGGCCTACTCCGGCGAATCATATTCGGCGAAGGTCCCGTAGTCGGCCCTGCCTTTTTTCTTGGCCCCGTACATGGCGGCGTCCGCCCGGCTGATGAGGGTCACGGTGTCCTTGCCGTCTTCGGGGTAGAAGCTGATGCCGATGGTCGCCCCGATGACCAGTTCCAGTCCGCCCACGTCATAGGGCTCCCGGACCACGTCCAGGAGGTTGCGGGTGAAACTCAGGGTTCCCTCCTGGTTGGAGATGTCGGGCAGGAGGATGCCGAATTCGTCCCCGCCCAGCCGGGCCAGGGTGTCGGACTCGCGGATGCGCTGCTGCAGCCGCGCGGCTACCTGGCGCAGGAGCTCGTCCCCGGTCTGGTGGCCGTGGGTGTCGTTGACGCGCTTGAAATCGTCGAGATCGACGAAGAGCACGGCCACCTTGGTCCCGTAGCGCTTGGCCAGGGCCAGGGCGTGCTCCAGCCGGTCGAAGAAGCGGTGCCGGTTGGCGATGCCGGTCAGGCTGTCCTGGGTGGCCAGCCGCTTGAGCTCGAGCTCGACGTTCTTGCGCTCGGTGATGTCCTCGAGGACGCCCTCGATGAAATCGCCGCCGTTGCCCGGACGGACCACCCTGGAGGACTCCGAGCACCAGACGACCTCCCCGTCGCGCCGTTGCAGACGGAACTCGAAGCCGGTCACGGCCCCGTTGCGCGCCAAGAGCTCCCGGTGCGCCAGCCGCTCGCTCTCCTCGGGCATGAACCGGTCCCGGAAGGCGGGCCTGCCGACCACGTCCTGCATGCGGTCGTAGCCGAGGATGCGCAGCATGGCCGGATTGGCCTCCAGAAATTTCCCATCCGGGGTGCATTGGAAAATTCCCTCGAAGGCCCGCTCGAAAATGGAGCGGTACTTCTCCTCGGCCACGCGCAGGGCGGCCTCGGTGCGGCGGCGCTGTTCGATCTCCTGCTCGAGCAGGACCTTCTGGCGGTTCATCTGCAGGAACGCCTTGACCTTGCTGATCAGGATGTCCACGTCCACGGGCCGGAAGAGGTAGTCCACGGCCCCGGTCTCGTAGCCCTGGCGCACGTTCTCCTCGTCCTGGTAGATGGCGGTGATGAAGATGATCGGCACGTTGCGGCTGCGCTCGTGCTCCTTGATCTTCGAAGCGGCCTCGTAGCCGTTCATGCCGGGCATCTGGATGTCCAGAAGGATCAGGGCGAAATCGTCGTTCCGGGCCATGTCCACGGCCTCCAGGCCGCTGTCCGCCTGGACCACCCTGCACTCCACGTCGCGGAGCATGTGGTTGAGCAGGGCCAGGTTAGTCCGGGAATCATCGACGATGAGGATCTTCTGCAACGGGTCGTTCACGCTCCCCCCTTCAGGCGGTCTCCCTCGCGGGAACGTCCACTCTCTCAAGCCTCACGCCGCCCTCCACGGGTTCTCCCTTGAGGATGAAGCCGAAGCGGTCGAGATCCATGCACAGGTCGAAATCCTCTTCCGGGCAGTCCTCGCGGGCGTCGTCGAAGAACTTGGCCGCCGTATCCACGTCGTGAAGGAATTTCTTCAGGGTCTTGAAGCTGTTGGGATATTCCTCAATCTCGTTCTTGATGTACATGGCGCACATCATGTCCTCCTGGGCGCGCATGGTCCCGCCGGTGCCCATGGCCACCAGGGTGACCACCTCCGGCTGTTTGGCCAAGACGTAGCCGACCACGGCCTTCGCGTTGACGAAGGAGCCCATGATGACCTCGTCGGCATCCTCGCAGACCATCAGCCCGCGCGTGCCCGCGTTGGTCACGTGGATCAGGGTCTCGCCCCGGATGTCCGCCTTCTCGATGAGGGCCGGGGAGTTGAGATAGTCGAACTCTTTGGGCGGGACGTCCACCAGTTCGCCGATGACCTTGCCCCCGCGCTCGGCGGCCATGGCCCGCGCCCGGTCCAGACTGTCGGTGACGATGTACTCGGCCACGCCCCCGGCCGCCAGGAAGCAGCCCAGGGTGGTGGACCGGAACACGTCCACGATGACGACCAGACCCTTGGCGCGCCGTGCGCCTGACAAACACTCCACCACGTTCACGATCATCGGATATTCCTGTCTGGTTGGTGCCGGGCGGCCTGTTCCCAAACCGCCTCAACCTCTTGATTCCCATGCGGAACACGGTCGCCCGAGAACGGTTTATCATCCCTCTTAAACCCGCACCGCCGAAACAGTAAAGGTTTTTCCGCCCTGTTGGCGGGCCGCCCATTGTATTGCAACCCGGTGGCATGATGGAAAACAGTTCACCCGATACCGGCAAACCGGAGCACTCGAAGCGACCCCGGCCGATCTGCGCCGGAGCCCTGCCCAAAAACGCGAAACGGCCGGGGGACATTCATCCCCCGGCCGTTTCGCGTCTTCCGGACCGGCTATTTTTCGGCCAGCGCCCGCTCGACCATTTCCATATAAGGTTCGAGTCCCGAGCGCACGTCCTCCGGCCACTCGAAAGGACCGGGCCGGGGCTCGTCGGCCACGCGGCGGACCAGGGCGGCCATGGCCTTCTCGTCGGCGGGGTCCTGAAAGACCCAGCGCGGCGGCAGGAAGCGGGCGCTCCCGTTCAGTGCGCTCGACACGGACCGGCAGCCGCAGGCCAGGGCCTCGAGCACGGCGTTGGAGCAGGCGTCATAGAAGGTGTCCAGAATGAACACGTCGGCCGCGCGGTAGAAGGCGGGCATGTCGTCCACCCGGCCCAGGAAACGGACCCGCTCGGCCACGCCCAGCTCGCGGGCCATGCGCTCATACTTGGCGGGGTTGCGCCCCCCGGCCACATGCAGGACGAAATTCCCGGGCAGCAGGGCCATCATGCCCACCAGGTGCCGGATGCCCTTGAGGGCGAAGTTGGTGGCCGCCGTGGCCACCACCACCTGATCCTCGCCGATCAGGTACGCGGCCCGCAGCCGCAGGCGCTCCTGGCCGCCGATGGGCGAGAAGCGCTCCAGGTCCGGGCGGTTGTAGACCACGTCGATGGCGTCCTTGTTCAGGGACGGGTGCGCCTCCACCAGCCAGTCGCGGACCAGGTCGGAGACGCAGACGATGCGCGGGGTGCGCTTCATGCGGATGCGGTCGATGAGGTGGATGGCCCAGTTGCCGGGGGACAACCGCCTGCGCAGCATCTTGAAGGAACGGGCGAACCCCTTGGGCCAGGCCCGCTGCGAAAGCTCCCAGAACTTGGAGATGGGGCCGCCGCCGATGCGCAGGATGTCCTGGTTCAGGGTCTTGCCCATGCCGAAGACGAGATCGTAGCCGCCCTTGCGGCACGCCTTGTCCGCAGCGTAGGCGAACCACAGGACCTTGACCAGGCGGAAGGCCCCGAACCGGCCCAGCACCACGGGCTCGACCCCGTCGGGCGGGTCGGTCTCGCACCGGGCGCAGATGAAGTCGACCTTGTAACCGCGCGCGGCCAAGGCCTCGCTCAGCCGCCAGGCAAAGGATTCCGCACCGCCGTACCGGCTCAACCTGGGCATGGTCACCGCCAGCCGCGCCTGTCTTCCCGCTGTTTCCATGAATCGGACTCTTGAACCTTTTTTATGGTTTGGCAACCCCGGAGTTGCCCGCCGGGCCAAAGACGGCTATGCATTCCGAAAAATCGAAAGGAACGCCATGTTTTTCGCCACCCCCGCCCTGGACCTGCGACTCTTCCTGCTCATCAACCAGCACTGGCACTCCGGCCTGCTGGACACGATCATGCCCCTGCTCTCGTCCATGGCCGTGCTCTTTGCCCTTCTGGCCGTGGCCGTGGCCGCCGCCGTGCTCAAGGGCGGCAAAAAACAGCTCATCCTCTTCCTCGTCCTGCTGGCGGGCATGGGGGTGTCGGACTTCACCACCAAGCTGGCCAAGGACGGGATCCACCGGGTCCGCCCGCTCAACGCCGTGGCCGGCACCCGCTACGTCGAAAACGGCGAGTGGCGCTCACGGCCGGACGCCTTTGTCCGGACCAAGGAAAACGGCACTTCCTACCCCTCGGCCCACTGCGCCAACACCATGACCCTGGCTCTGCTCGCCCTGCTCCTGTGGCCGGGCCTCAAGGCGTGGCCGCTGGTGGTCCCGCTCCTGACGGGCTATTCGCGCGTCTACCTGGGAAAGCACTACCCCACGGACGTCCTGGCCGGATGGCTCTGGGGCGTGGTCGTGGCCGGAGCGGTCTGGCTCCTGTGGCGGGAGCTCTCGCGCCGCTACCCCTCGCTGCGCCCGTAGGCAAATCCCTTTCGATCGGACGAATCGTTCCCCTTGGAGCGCGCTAGTCGTCCATGTTCTCCGGGACCCCGGCCTGCCTGCGGTAACGCCGGTAGACCCGGATTCCCAACCAGCCGGAAATCACGAAGAGCGCGACGCTCATGCCCACGGACAGGACCACGCCCGTGGTCGATTCGCGGTTCATGCCCGCGCCGAACAGGGCGAAGATGAAATTCTGCGGGATGTAGCCCAGGGTCGAGCCGAGCACGAAGGGCATCAGCGGGATGGAGCTGACCCCGGCGGCCAGGTTGACGATCAGGTTGGAGCCCAGGGGGAACAGCCGGATGGCCAGGGCCGTGTTGAACGGTTCGTGCTGGAGGAAACGGTTGACCTTGTGCACCTTCGTGCCCAGCTTGCGCTCCACCAGGTCGCGGCCGCCCATGCGGCCGTACAGCGCGGCCAGGGCGCAGCCCAACCCCGACCCCACCGTGGACAGCACCGTGCCGCCGAAGATCCCGAAGGCGAAGCCGCCCAGGAAACCGATCAGCTGGCGGGGCAGTCCCACGGCGGTGAAGACCGTGCTCACGGCCAGGAAGATGATCACGGACAGCGGCCCGCGCCCGAGCACGTGGTCGTTGAACCATTGGGTGTTGGACAGCATGTCGCCCAGGCCCATGGCCCGGGAGACGTAGACCGCCCCGCCGAGCACGGCCAGCATGATCAGCCCCTTGGCCAGGGACTTGAAATTCAGGGAGGAGTCTTGCTTATCCGAGGTCATTTCGCTCACGTTGCATACGATAATACAGGACCAGCAGACACGCCTGGCCCAGGAAAAACAGCGGGTCGCGCTGCACGAACCCGTAGGCCAGCCCGGCCAGCCCGGAGACCGCCAGGGCCGCCTGCGCCGAACGCGCCAAGGGTTGTACCCCTTTCCCGCGCATCCGTAAAATAACGATCCGCACGAAAAAAAGCCCCTGGACGACCACGACCAGGGCCAGCAGCCACCAGTGGTCGGGCAGGGACATGCCTATTTCTTCTCTTTGACGGTGTAGCCGATGTGCCGGGTGATGAGCCACTTGACCCCGATGAGGTCCCAAATGCCCGCCAGGGCCCGGTCCAGGGTGCCGTAATTGGACACGCCCGCCCCGCGCTGCCTGTGGTTGACCTTGACCTCGTGGATGCGCGCGCCCTCCATCTTCATCAGGATGGGGAAATAGCGGTGCATGTTCTTGAACCGGGGGATGCGGCGCAGCAGGTCCGTGCGCATGACCTTGAGGGAGCAGCCGGTGTCGTGCACGCCGTCGTCCACGATGGAGTCGCGGATCTTGTTGGCGATCCTCGACGAAATGCGCTTGATGAAGGTGTCCCTGCGCTTGGCCCGCCAGCCGATGACCATTTCGCAGTCATGGCCGAAGGCGGCGAGCATGTCCGGGATGTCGGAGGGGTCGTTCTGGAGGTCCGCGTCCATGGTGACCACGATGTCGGACTCGACCGCGTCGAACCCGGCGCAGAAGGCGGCCGACTGGCCCCGATTCTCGGCAAAGGCCACGTAGCGCACCTCGGGGTGCTGCTCGGCCAGTTCGCGGATGATGGACAGGCTTCGGTCCGTGCTGCAGTCGTCCACGAACACGGCCTCCCAGGGGCGACCCGTGGAGTCGGCCGCAGCCCTGATCTCGGCGAACAGGGTCTGCAGGTTGTCCTGCTCGTTGTATACAGGCAGGACCACGGAAAACTTTTCTGCGTTGCTCATAGGGGTGATTCTCTACGGAATTCGGGCGCGGTTGTAAACTTTTTGCTGGCCATTTCCCCGTTTGATCAGGGATTACGCGACCCGCAAAAACTTTTGGGACTTTCTCTAAATTTGCTGTTGACAAAAATCCGGCATCAACCTAGAAACTCCTTCTCACGTGTCGCGGGGTGGAGCAGTACGGTAGCTCGTCGGGCTCATAACCCGAAGGTCGTAGGTTCAAATCCTGCCCCCGCTACCAAGGAAATCAAGCGGTTACATCTGAATGGATGTAACCGCTTTTTCTTTTGTCCACGACGCGAAGATGCCCTATCGAATAAAAAGACGGTCCAGCGGGTTGACAAAGGTCCGGTATCAACCTAGATACTCCCTCTCACGTGTCGCGGGGTGGAGCAGTACGGTAGCTCGTCGGGCTCATAACCCGAAGGTCGTAGGTTCAAATCCTGCCCCCGCTACCAAGGAAATCAAGGGCTTATGGGAAAAATTCCATAAGCCCTTTTCCCTTTTTTATCTCTGAGCATCTACATCAGCAGCCAACAAGGTGAGATAGTATGAAGTTTAACGTGATTGATCTGGCAACATGGAACAGAAAGGAACATTTCGAACACTATCTGAATAATGTCCGTTGCTCATACAGCGTTGTCGTCAATATAGATATCACCGCATTTCGCAAGCAACTTAAATCACTTGGCCTAAAGGATTACATTGCACAAATCTATATCCTGACTTGTGCCGTGAACAACTTTCCGGAATTCAGAATGAGCCTCGATAAAGCAGGCCGTCTCGGGTACTGGGATATGGTGAATCCGCTCTATACCGTATTAAACAGCAAGAGTGAGACTTTTTCTTCCATATGGACTTGTTACGACAGATCGTTTGCCACCTTCCATGACAGATGTACTGCCGACATATCTGAATTTTGCACAGGCGCTTTATTCCCAAAACCTGACTGTCCCAAGAACATTTTTACCATATCAAGCGTGCCGTGGATCGATTTTACCGCTTTCAATATCAATGTTTTTTCAGACACAAACTACCTGCTTCCAATCATAACAATAGGCAAGTACATAGAAGAAAGAGAAGAAACAATGATGCCGCTTGCGATTCAGGTCCACCATGCGGTGTGTGACGGTTTCCATGTCGGTAAGTTTATTGAAAATGTCAAATCACTAATAAAAAACTGCAGGCAATGGCTGCCACGATAGAATACTCAGCCGTTGCCACGCCTTTTCGGCCGCATCGGAGAATACGCCGAAGTCGCAATAAAAACCGCGGCACATGACATTGCATGTCGAGATACGACAAAAAGCGGTTGCGCCTGTTCAGGCGCAACCGCTTTTTGTCACCCGAACGGTGCGCAGCCGCTTGATGGGGCAGCTCCGAAGAAGAGCCCGACCGGTCAAGGCCGCGCCAATCCGTTGCAGTTCCTCTTCGAGCAGACCGACACTCACCCACCAGCGTTTTCGTCCCCCATGAGGATTTCCCCGAATCCAAACCGAATGCGCGTTTTGCCCCTTGATTGACTGTACAATTCCAATCTGGCATTGGAGAGAATAGGATAGGAATTATTCGGCGGTGCAGACGTTACCGGCATGGCGATCGTTCACCTCTTCAAACCACACAGCAACCAATGCACCAAAACGAGGTTCGTACCATGAAGACTCTCCTGAAGTTCTCCCCCATCATCGTGGCCGTGCTCATGGCCATCCTGCCCACCCCCGAGGGACTGACCCCCCAGGCGTGGTATTTCCTGTCCATCTTCGTCGGCGTCGTGGTCGGCCTCATCATCGAGCCCGTCCCGGCCGCCCTGGTGGGCTTGTCGGGCGTCGCCCTGGTGGCGGTCCTCGGACTCATCGACCCGAGCCCGACCGTCAACCGCAACTGGGCCCTGTCCGGGTTCTCCAACGGCGTCATCTGGCTGATCTTCTCGGCCTTCATGTTCGCCCTGGGCTACCAGAAGACAGGGTTGGGCAAGCGGATCAGCCTGCAGCTCATCCGCTTCCTGGGCAAGTCCACCCTCGGGCTGGGCTACGCCATCGCCTTTTCCGACGCCATCCTGGCCCCGTTCATGCCGTCCAACACCGCCCGCAGCGCGGGCACCATCTACCCCATCGCCAGCAACATCCCGCCCATGTTCAACTCCACCCCGGACAACGAGCCGCGCAAGATGGGCGCGTACCTGCACTGGGTGGGCATCAGCGCCACCTGCGTGACCAGCTCCATGTTCCTGACCGCCCTGGCACCGAACCTGCTGGCCGTGGACATGATCCAGAAGAGCGTGGGCATATCCATCAGCTGGGGGGACTGGGCCAAGATCATGATTCCGGCCATGCTGCCCCTGTTCGTCCTGACCCCGTGGCTGGGCTATCTGCTCTTCCCGCCGACCCTGAAGCACTCGCCCGAGGCCCCGGCCTGGGCCGCCGAGGAACTGCGCAAGATGGGCCCCGTCAGCACCAAGGAACTGATGATGCTCGGCTACGCCATCCTGGCCCTGATCTTCTGGATATTCGGCAAGCAGCTGCACGTCGACTCCACCGTGGCCGCCATCTTCGTGCTCTCCCTCATGGTCCTGACCAACATCATCACCTGGGAGGACGTCATCACCAACAAGGGCGCCTGGAACGTCCTGACCTGGTTCGCCACCCTGGTGGCCATGGCCGCAGGCCTGAAGAAGACCGGCGTGCTCGACTGGGTGGGCAACATGATCTCCAACAACCTTGCGGGCATGGCCCCGGGCGCGGTGGTCGTCCTGCTGGTCATCCTCTTCTTCGTGCTCCACTACTTCTTCGCCAGCACCACGGCGCACACCACGGCCCTGCTGCCCCTGTTCATGGCCACGGCCGCCCCGCTGCTGCCGCCTGAGATGCTGCCCAAGGTCGCCCTGATGCTGGCCGGTTCCCTCGGCCTCATGGGCATCATCACCCCCTACGCCACCGGCCCCTCGCCCATCTGGTACGGTGCGGGCTTCATCAGCCAGGCGCGCTGGTGGGCGCTCGGCGGCATCTTCGGCCTGTTCTACCTCCTGGCCATGATCGGGATCACAGTCTTCTACGTCTGACCGCGCACCCACACCCGACAAACCGACCGGCCGCACCAGGGTGCGGCCGGTTTTTTCAGGCCCGGAAGACGGAATGGACCCGACAAAAAAAGCCCGGCCATTGGGCCGGGCTTCTGATAGTCACGATGAGGATGCCCTAAAGGACGTGGTGGAAGTCCATGGCGTTTTGCAGGGCGTCGCCCAGGGGGTCGAAGCTGTCCGCCAGGGAGCAGGCCGTCAGGCCGGCCGTGCCCGCGCAATGCCCCGCGCCGAACAGGGCGGGCACATACCCGGCCGCGTCGCCGTGATGGAGGAAAAGCTCGTCGTGGCCGCCGGAAAAGAGTTCGGAATAGGTCAGGACGCCATGACCGGCCTGTACGCCCGAGCCATGAACATGGACCGAATCCAGAGCGGAATGTTCGTCCCCTCCCGAGATCAGGCCGCCCTTGGAGTCCGTATAGTCCTCGATCTGAACGCCCTCATTGTGGTCCGTGAGCGGTCCGGCCGCGGTCTCCACGTCCAGGGCGGTGTTGGAGAAGGCGAAGAGATAGATGTCGCCCGGCACCTGCTCGCCGCCGTGCAGCTCGAACACGGGCAGGCTCCCCTCCTGGGCCATGGACTGGTAATCCTTGAAGATGACCACGCCGCCGTGCTCGCCGGTCAGGACAAGATTCTTGCCGTCGCAGGAGAACAGCACCTCGGAGACAAAGAAACCGAACTTGACCGGCACGTCCGGGAAAAGCGTGTACTCGGCCACTTTGCCGGGCTCGGGGAGATCCACCTGCATGGAATTGTGAGAGGGGGCTGATTCCGCCACAAGAACCTCCAGAGGATAAAAGGTCGGCATCTCCGGGGAGACGATCTGTTCGAAACTCCTTACCATGGCTGGCGTCTTCTGTCAAAAAGGCTGAAATTCCTAGAGTTAGCCTGTGGAAAACTCTTCAACACCTATTATACGCTTACAAAATGCGTCATTTGGTGAAGAACAGGCCGAAACGGTTGACGGGCAACCCCGTTTATCGGTTATAAGATCGAATTATGAAAACCCATACCCCTTCCCTTCCGGCGGTTTCGTTCGGACGACGTCCCCACCTTCTTGCCCCGCTTCTCCTGTGCTGCCTCCTGCTGGCCGTTCCGGCCCGCGCGGCCGATCCCGCGCCGCAGATCAAGCCCTGTGTCGCCTGCCACTCGGTGGAGCGCATCTGCCGCAACGTGGACAAGGGAGACGCGTTCTGGACCAAGACGGTCAAGCGCATGATCGCCAACGGCGCCCACGTGGGTCCGGATCAGGTCCCGGGCCTGGTCGCGCTGCTGGCCAACCCGGACCACGACAAGGTCCGCGAGATCCTGAACTGCCCGTCTCCGGACAGCCTGAAGACCAGCGCGGCCGCCGTCCCCACCGCCGTGATCCTCGCCCACCCCATACTCATGATCCTGACCCTGCTCCTGGCCCTGTGGGTGACCTGGCAGGGCGTGAACCGCGCCCGCTTCTCGCACTTCAAGCAGAAGACCGCCTTCAACTGGAAGGGGCACACCCGGTACGGGCTGGTGGTCATGGGGCTGTGGCTCGCCGGAGCGGTGGGCGGGTCCATCGTCAGCGACATGCTCCACGGCATTCCCGACGCCTACGAACTGCACGAGGGCATGGCTGCGGTCATGCTCTGGCTCATCGCCTTCGGCGGACTCTCGGGCCTGTACATGGACCGCAAGAAGGCCAAGCGCACGCTCCTGCCCATCCTGCACGGCGCGGCCAATCTGCTGCTCCTGCTCCTGGCCCTGGGCCAGCTCGTCACGGGCCTCGTCATCCTCGGCCGCCTGCTCGCGGCCTAGAGCGATTGTCGCGGATTCTACACGGCGGGGCTTGCAACCCCGCCTTTTTTATGTCCATTATCCGCGCATCATGACCGTATTCAACGACAACGCAATCGGCGCACTGGAATTCACCGTGACCTGGGAACGGGACGGCGAACAGTATGAGGAGTGGTTTCTGGGCCGCAGGGTCAATCCGGTGAACGACATCTTTCCGCGCGGCATGCGCGAGGCCCTGGAGGACAAGCGGGCCGGGGAATCCGTGGTCTTCACCTACGAGCCGCGCCTGTGCATCCCCCGGCGCAAGGACAACCTGGTCCTGCGGCTGACCCGCGACCGGCTGCGGCGCAAGACCGTGTCGGGCGAACCGATCCTCCCGCGCGTGGGCCGGTTCTACCCGCAGGGGCACATCGACGGGCTGCTGGACGTCTACCCGGACACCCTGACCCCGTTCCGGCTGGTGGACCTGGACGACGAAACCTTCACCGCCGACCGCAACCACCCCCTGGCCGACGTGCCGGTGACCATCGAGGCGAAAGTCCAGTGCCTGGAGAAGCGCGACACCGGGACCTACGGTTCCCTGACCCACTGGCGCGAGGCCACCTGCGACTGGGGGCCGGGCATGCAGGCCATGCTCGACGGCGAGCCGCCGGACTTCTTCCACCCCGCCTTCTTCGACCGCGCGGCGGACCTCGGCGAGGATTTCCGCCCGCCCGCGCCCGACGCTGCCGCCCTGCGCAACTACCAGCGCATCCTCGCCCGCTTCGTGAAGCCGGGCATGCGCGTCCTGGACCTCTCCCCGGACTCCGAGCGCCCCACCGGCCAATACGACGCGGCGGCCTGCCTCTGCGCCCTCGAATACATGGACCGGCCCGTGGACATCCTGCGCTACATCGCCCACTTCCTGCCGCCCGGCGCGCCCGTGGTCCTGGCCTTCACCGACGCCTTCGACCCGGACCGGGCCATCCGGGGCTGGCGCGAACTCCACCCCTTCGAGCGCATGGGCCTGGCCCTGGAATACCTGCGCATGGCCGGATTCACGAAAAAGTTGGGCACGGTCTCGGTGCGCAACGACTGGCGCGACCGCGACGACCCCGCCTTTCTCGAAACCAGGGGCGTCAGCGACCCGGTGTTCGTGGCCTACGGGCACAGGCCTGAATAAAGAATAGGGAAAGAAAACGACGGCGGGCCGCCACACAGTAGCGGCCCGCTGGATTCGGAGTCGGTGGACCGCACCGACCATCATGTTTTCGACGGCAACGTCTCGCGCCGGCGCAGGGCCTCCGGGCATCCGTCGACGGGTCCGGCTATTCCCCCAGCTTGACGAGGATCTTGATGTTCTCGTCCTTGTTGTTGATCAGCTCCAGGAAGCCTTTCTCCACGATGTCCTCCAGGCCGATGCGGCCCGTGATCAACGGTTCGGCCTTGAGCGCGCCGCCCGCCAGCAGGGCCGATACGCCGATGAAGTCCTCCAGGGTGTAGGCCAGGGTGCCGATGACGCGCTTGTCCGTGCCGCTCAGGCTGAAGAAGTTGAACTCGCTGGGCTCCTCGAAGATGCCCACGATGATGGCCCGGCCCGCGTTGCGGATGATGTCCACGGCCAGGGGGCCGGTCATCTTGTTGCCCACGCACTCGAAGGAGACGTCGGCCCCGGAGCCGTTGGTCATGGCCTTGACCTCGGCCACGGCATCGCATTCGCGGGGGTTGAGGACCACGTCCGCGCCGCACTCCTTGGCCTTGGCGACCCGGGCGGCGGACATCTCCAGGACGATGACCTTGCCCGCACCGGCGGCCTTGGCGGCCATCATGGTGCCCAGGCCGATGGTCCCCGCGCCGATGACCACGACCGTCTCGCCGAGGATGGACCCGGCCTCGCGCACGGCCTTGAACCCGGTGCCCAGCGGCTCGATGACCGCCCCGGCCTCCGGCGACACGCCCTCGGGCAGCACGAAGCAGAGTTCGGCCGGGACGTTGACGTACCGGGCGAACGCCCCGTCATTGTGCAGCCCGGTGAAGGCCAGCTTTTCGCAGACGTTGTAACGCCCGGTCCGGCAGGTGATGCACTCGCCGCAGTGCTGGCAGGCGTCCGGGGCGACCATGTCCCCGACCTTGACGTTGTTCACGCCCTCGCCGACCTCCACCACGATGCCCGTGAATTCATGGCCCAGAATAAGGCTGCCCTGCTTACCGGTCAGGGGATGGGGCGCGTCCACCGGGATGAAGATGGGACCGGCCACGTATTCGTGCAGGTCGGAACCACAGATGCCGCACCACTCGACAGCGATCTTGACCCAGCCCGCCGGGGGGAACGGGGGAACGGGAACGGTCTCCACACGCACATCCTTTCTGCCATGCCATACTGCGGCTCGCATTGTCTCAGTCATAGGTACTTCCTTTGATTTCAGGTTAAGGAATCCACGGTTGCGACCAGCGCGATTGTGACGGTACCCGCCGGATTGCACCCCTCATGCCGGGATGCGCGGGCGCGGCCCCTTGCCCACTCGTCCCGGGACGGGAACTCCAATGAAATCACGACACGAAAAAGACGGATTCCAATACCGGATTCAAACGGTCGACAATGCCGACCTGCCCGGAATTCGAACAGGGGAAGTGGAACTGTCTGCTTTCCGAACAAGTGACGATAACGGAGAATACTCCCGAAAATAATGCGCGGGCGCAAAAAAAAGACCCCGGAGGCGATGCCTCCGGGGTCGGATTCGATCTGGAAAGGGGCCGGGCTAGTCGTCCAGCTGGATGTCCTTGCCCTCGAGCACGCGGTTCATGTTGCGCACGGCGCACATCTTGCCGCACATGGTGCAGGAGTCCTTGTGCTCGGGCTCGGAGGACTTGCGGTATTCCACGGGCTTGACCGGGTCCATGGCCAGGGCGAACTGGGCGTCCCAGTCCAGGGCCGCGCGGGCCCGGGCCATGTTGTTGTCCCAGTCGGCCGCGCCGGGGTAGCCCTTGGCGATGTCGGCGGCGTGGGCCGCGATGCGGGTGGCCACGATACCCTCCTTCATATCCTCCAGGGTGGGCAGGCGCAGGTGCTCGGCCGGGGTGACGTAGCACAGGAAGTCCGCGCCGGACGCGCCCGCGATGGCCCCGCCGATGGCGGCGGTGATGTGGTCGTAGCCCGGGGCCACGTCCGTGACCAGCGGGCCCAGCACGTAGAACGGCGCGTTGTGGCACAGCCTTTTTTCCATCATCATGTTGCCGGGGATCTCGTTCATGGCCATATGGCCGGGACCCTCGATCATGACCTGGACGTTGCGCTCCCAGGCGCGCTTGGTCAGCTCGCCCAGGGTGATCAGCTCCTCCACCTGGCAGGCGTCGGTGGCGTCATACAGGCAGCCGGGGCGGCAGCCGTCGCCCAGACTCAGGGTCACGTCGTACTCCTCGCAGATGTCCAGCAAACGGTCGAAGTGCTCGTAGAACGGGTTCTCGGCGTTGTTGATCTCCATCCAGGTGAACAGCAGGGAGCCGCCGCGCGAGACGATGTTGGTCAGCCTTTTCGCGGTCTTGACCTTCTCGGCGGTGTGCTTGTTCAGGCCCGCGTGGATGGTCAGGAAGTCCACGCCGTCCATGACGTGGCGCTCGACCACCTTGAAGAACTCGTCCACGGTGATGTCCTGGAGGTTCTTGTCGTAGAAGCCCACCGCGTCGTAGATGGGTACGGTGCCGATCATGGCCGGGGACATCTCGACCAGTTTCTGCCGGAATTCCTGGGTCTTGCCGTAGCAGGACAGGTCCATTATGGCCTCGGCCTTCATGCCCAGGGCGGCCCGGACCTTGTCCAGTTCGGGCTCCACGTCGCAGCAGTCCTTGGAGATGCCCAGGTTGACGTTGATTTTGATGCGCATGCCCTCGCCCACGGCCTCGGCGTCCAGGTTCTTGTGGTTCTTGTTGGCCGGGATGATCACGGACCCCTTGGCCATCCGCTCCATGAGGTCTTCGACGCGGATGTTTTCCTTGCGGGCCACGGTCTCCATCTGGGGGGTGACGATGCCCTTGCGGGCGGCGTCCATCTGAGTGGTATATGACATTGGTTCTACTCCTTCGCCGCTTCCATCTGATTGCGGAGGGCGGTTATTTTGGCTGCGATATTCGCGTCCCCGACGATCTCGGTGACCAGGGCGGCGCAACGCGCGCCGTGCCGGACCACCTCGCCGAGGTTGTGTTCCTTGATGCCGCCGATGGCGACAAAGGGGATGTCGTGGTTGGCGACCACGTAATCGAGGTATTCGAGGCCCACCGGGTCGACCACGTCATCCTTGGTATAGGTCCGAAAGATGGGCCCCACGCCGATGTAGTCCGCGCCGCGCCGGATGGCGTCGCGAGCCTGCTCCGGGCCGTGGGTGGACAGGCCGATGGCCATGTCCGGGCCGACCAGTTGGCGCACGCACTCCACGGGCAGGTCCTCCTGGCCCACGTGCACGCCGTCCGCGCCCACCAGGATGGCGATGTCGATGTCGTCGTTGACGATGAAGGCGGCCCCGGCCTCGCGGGTCATCTCGCGGATGATGCGGCACTCGGCCAGCTTCATGCCCGCCTTCTTCTCCTTTTCGCGGTACTGGACGAGCCTCACGCCCGCGTCGAGCATCTCGCGGACCACCTCGATATTGGACCGTCCGTTGGAGAACTTCTCGGCGGTCAGGCAGTACAGGTCGGTGTCCAGGATGTTGTGCCGGTTGAAGGGGGTCATGCGCCCTCCTTGCTGTTCATGGGCCCGAGAAAATGGGCCAGGATGACGTCCGCCTGCTTGGCGGCGGCGATGCCCACCCTCGGCGACAGGGGCGGCGTGTCCAGGGAGCATTCGGTCACGCCGTCGCCGATGAGATAGAAGTTGTCGCGGACCTTGCGCGTGGCCAGCGCGTCGCCGTCGCCGCACCCGCCGATGCCGGAAGCCGAGACCACCAGCCTGCCCAGGGGCAGCAGGGCCTCCACCAGCCTCTTCTTGGCCGCGGCACGGTCGAAGGCCTCGACCACGGCGTCGCAGTCGCCGAACAGTTTTTTCACCCGGGCCACGTCGACCCGCTCGACATAGATGTCCAGGTCCAGGTCGGGGTTCACGGCGCGCATGTTGGCGGCCAGGGCCTCGGCCTTGAACTGCCCCACCTGGGAGCCGAAGAAGGCCTGGCGGTTGAGGTTGGAATACTCCACGCGGTCGAAGTCCACCAGGGTGAACCGGGTGAATCCGCTGCGCACCAGATGCATGGCGCAGTTGGAGCCCAGCCCGCCGCACCCGGCGATGCCGATCTTCACGCCTTGCAGCCGGGCCAGCCTCTCCTCGCCGATGTGGGCGGCGATCCCCTCTTCCACCTTGTTCATGCGCCTTCTCCCGTGGTTTCGAATATGGGCTCCCAGTCCTTGAAGACCGGCTGGTACCCCTTGTCGCGCAGAGCGGCGCAGACCTCTTCCACGCTGCGCGCGTCGCTGATATCGAACTGGCCGGTGTTCTCCTCGTCCATGGTCTCGTCCGCGTGGCCGCCCACGGCCGTGGACACGCCCGCCGACATGCGGGTCACGCCCAACGGCAGGATATTCTCACGGAACTCGGCATTCTCGCGGGTGGACATGGTGATGCCCACCCGGGGCATGAACAGCCGCAGGGCCATGAGGAACTGGACCATGTCCCGATCCGAGACGATGGTCGCGGGCTCCCAGTCGCCCACGTGCGGGCGCATGCGCGGCAGGGACACGGCGATGTCCGTCTCCGGGTACTTATGCATGAGGTATGCCGCGTGCAGGCCGGTCAGCAGCGCGTCGCGCCGCCAGTCGCCCAGCCCGAGGAGCGCGCCGATGTTGACCACGCGCATGCCAGCCTTGCAGGCCCGCTCCGGGGCGTCCAGCCGGAACCGGTAGTCCCGCTTGGGCCCCTTGGGATGGAGCACGGCGTAGAGCTTTTCGTCGTAGGTCTCCTGGAACATGGTCATGCCGTCCACGCCCGCCCGGACCAGCCGGGCATACTCCTCCTCGGTCAGGGCGAAGACCTCGATGGACACGGAAGGAAAGTGCCTGTTCAACACCCGGGTGCAGGCCTCCAGGTAGTCCACCCCGGTCTTGGCCGGGGCGTCGCCGGTGAGGATGAGCAGGTTCTTCAGCCCGGTGGCCGCGATGACCGCACCCTCCGCGTCCACCTCCTCCAGGCTGAGCATGGAGCGGTGGATCTTGTTGGTGCAGTTGAAGCCGCAATAGACGCAGTGGTTGGTGCAGATGTTGGCCAGGTAAAGCGGCGTGAACAGGCTGACGGTCCGGCCGAAGTGCTGGACGGTCAGCCGGCTGGCCTTCTGGGCCATCTCTTCGAGCAGACCGGACGCGGCCGGGCTCATCAGGGCCATGAAGTCCTCCACCGTGACCGTGGTCCGGTTAATGGCCCGGCGCACGTCCTCCTCGGAGAAATCGTCGAACCGCGCGTCGGGCAGCCCCTTGGCGTACGTCTCCACGAGCGGGTAAAAACTCATGCCGCGCCTCCCAGAAAGCCGGTCAGGGGCGAAGAGGCGTCGGCCAGGACGCGCTTGGCGCCGGGGCCGGAGAGATAGGCCTCGCGCCCGGCGCGGACCGCGCGGCCGAAGGCGCGGGCCATCATGACCGGGTCGCTGGCCGTGGCGATGGCCGTGTTGACCAGGACCGCGTCCGCGCCCATCTCCATGGCCTCGCAGGCCTCGGACGGACGGCCGATGCCCGCGTCGACCACGATGGGCAGGTCGATCTCCTCGATGAGGATACGGACCATCTCGCGGGTCTTGAGCCCCCGGTTGGTGCCGATGGGCGCGCCCAGCGGCATGACCGCGGCCGCGCCCGCATCCACCAGCGCCTTGGCCACGTAGAGGTCGGCGTTGACGTAGGGGAGGACGACGAAGCCCTCTTTGGCCAGGATCTCCGTGGCCCTGACCGTCTCGTAGCCGTCGGGCAGCAGGTAGCGGTTGTCCGAGATGACCTCGATCTTGATCCAATTTCCGCAGCCCATGGTCCGGGCCAGCCGGGCGATGCGCACGGCCTCGTCGGCGGTGCGGGCGCCCGAGGTGTTGGGCAGAAGCTGCATGTGTTTGGGAATGAAATCCATGACGTTGCCGGTGGAGGACTCCAGGTCCACCCGGCGCAGGGCCACGGTGACGACCTCTGAGCCCGAGGCCTCGCAGACGCCCGGAATGACGCTGTCGTCGCCGTATTTTCCGGTGCCGGTGAACAGGCGGCTGGTCAGGGTCCTGCCGCCGATCTCGAAAGTATCCTTGCTCATGTTTGCTCCTACCCCCCGCCCACGAAGCGGAGGACTTCCAGATGGTCGCCGTCGTCCAGGCTCACTTCGCCGAACAGCTCGCCGGGAACGATTTCCCCGTTGCGTTCGACGACCACCGCCCGGGGCGCGATCTCTCTTGATTCAAGCAAGGCGAGAATGGTCAGGGGCTCGTCAAGCTCCGCCGCCTTGCCGTTGATGGTGACGATCATGATGGTCTCCTTGCAGGCGCGGTGCCAAAAAAAAGCGCCTGCCTCTGATGTGGGGCAAGCGCGGCATGATGACGAAATCTCATCCTGTGGCAGCTTCCCTCCGTCGGTATTGCCCGAATCAGGTTCAAAGGGTCGGATCGACTCGATCCATCTCAGCCACAAGGGCCCCCCTAGCTGATGGAAACCCTATGCGGTTTTGCAAGACCTGTAAAGTTATTCATAAAGGCTAAAGTCTCGGCCCAACCCGGCCGATAAGGCACCCGTGGCATATAATACAACGGGGGATGTTGTTCATGTTTTCCACACTGTACCAGGCAACCGGTTTCAAGCGGGCTCTCGACCTGTTCGAGGCGGGCCGGTTCGACGAAGGAAAGGCGTTGCTCAAGAGCCTGCAGGACGAGTTCCTGGCGGTCTGCGACGAAAACCAGGCCCTGAAACAACAGCTGGCCGAGGTGGCGGAAGTCCTCGATCTGGCTGAAAAAGTCCAGTTCGACGGCCAGAAGTACTGGCTCGAGGAGGACGGCGAACGCAAGGGGCCGTTCTGCCAGGTCTGCTACGACCGCGACGGGTTGCTGGTCCACCTGCACCAGCGCGAAAACCACTGGGAATGCCAGAGCTGCCAAGGCTTGTACATGCTCCCCCGCGAAGCCGAAAAGTCTCCGCAGAAGAAGCCGCGCATGCGCACCGCCCAGGAAAAGACCGTTCCCCTGTTCCTTGAGCAGGAAATGGGCTGATCCGACCCGATGGAACGAAAAAGCCCCCGCACGAAGACCGTGCGGGGGCTTTTTTCCGTGGCTTCCTGCTACATGAACTTGGTCCCGAACAGGGTGGCCCGCCGGGTCCAGAGTTCGATCATGCCGTCGTAGTCGAACTTGACCACGCCCCAGGACAGGTCGTCCAGGTCCATGCCCGGCAGGTAGACCTCCACCAGCACGTTCTTGGTCACCCGCCGATGGTCCTTCCATAGGCTGGAGGCGAAGTCCTTCAGCGCCGCGCGGTCGGGCAGCTTGGAGGTGTCCAGGAAGACCTTGAGGGTGATCCAGACGTGGCCGTACGCGCGGTTCTCGGACTTTTCCAGGAACTTGTAGCGGTAGCCGTGGGCGTTCTGATCCGGAGAGGGATCGGGCCGCCTGGCGTTCTTGAAGGCGGACCGGTCGATGACCAGGGTCTGCTGCTTGCCCGTGGACAAAGGCCTGGCCTCGAAGGCCGGTTCGGGCGCGGCCGCCGGAGCCGGACTCGGGGAGCGATCGGCCTTGAGCGCCTCGGCCTTGAGGGCTTCGGCGGAGATCTCGGGCTTGGCGGGTGCGGACGGCGCGGCAGGTGCGACGGCCTTGGCGGGCGCGGGCGGCGTCACGGGCGAAACCACCACGCCCGCCTCGCGGGAATTGGCGTCCATGGCGGACTGCAGGGCGTAGCCGATGGAGCTGCTCTCCGACCGGATCATGTCGCTGGCCTTGAAGACCGCGTACCAGCCGTTGCGCAGCAGCCCGAGCTGGACCACGTCGCCGGGCCGCAGGGTCTGGACCAGCGGGGAATTGGTGGTCCGGCTCTGGTGCACGTTGACCTCGTTGGCCAGGGCCACCCGCCGGATGGCCGTGGACGGCTCGGGGACGCGCTCGGCAGGGGCTTGCGCAGCCGGTTCCACCGGTCGGCGGACCTCGGTCGAGGCGGGCGCGGGAGCCGGTTCCGGCTCAGGGGCCGGTGCGGGGGAGGCCGCTCCGGCCGGCTCCAGGTACTTGGTGCTGGCGTAGCCGATGCCGTTCAGCTTGGAGCGGATGGTGGCGCCGGAGGCGAAGACCACGGTCCAGTCGTCCTCGGGAAAGTCGACGAGCACGCGCTCGCCGGGTTGCAGGGTCCGGACCTTTTCGCCCCGGACGTTCGGTTTGGAGCGGATGTTCAGCTTGGTGGACGAGACGACCAGGTCGCCCCACTCCTTGGGCTCGTAACGACCCCGAGTGGGCTTGAGGAATTTGCTGTTGGAATAGCCAGCCGCCTTGGCCTCGCTCGGGTCCGTGGCGTCGGGCTCGTACACGGCCACCCAGCCGTCCTTCTCGTGGGCCACCCGGACCTTCTGCCCGGCGTAGAGGCTGCCGACCCATTCGGCTTTGGGGGAGCGGCCGTCGCGCAGGTTGAGCGGACGGTCCGCGTACAGGATCTGGCCGAAGGCGAAGGCCGGAGCGGAGGACAGGACCAGACAGGCGACGGCTACGATGAGGAAGGGAATTCTGCGCATGGATGTCACCGCCTAGTTCATGGAGTTGAGTTCTTTGATGACCCGATCGGTGATGTCCATGGAACTGTCCACGTAACCGATGATCTCGGGGTCGGTCAGGATCATGGTGAACCCCTGCTCCTTGGCGATGCCCTTGAGGATGGAGTCGGCCCGGCGCATGACGAACCGGATGAGCTGCCGCTCCTCCTGCTGGATCTCCTGGTTGCTGTTCTGGACCAGCTGCTCGTAGTCGCGCGCGGCCCGGCGCAATTCGGTCTCGCGGCTCTGCTGCTCGCTCACGGACAGGGCGTCCTCCTTGAGACCTTCCTGGAGCCTGTTGACCTTGTCCATGGCCTGGCGGACCAGGCGGTCCTTTTCCTTGCCCAGCCGGGCCAGGTCCTCCTGGGCTATCTTGCCTATCTTGGACTCGTTGATGATCCGCTGCGGGTTGACGAACCCGACCTTGGAGGCTTGGGCCAGGGCCGGAACCGCCGACAGGAGCAGGGCGGCGGACAGCCACAGGGACAGGGAAAGACGCTTCATAGGGGGTGATTACCTCATTGTCGTTGAAGAATTGGGACAGCCTAGCCGACAACCCGGCCCCTGTCGATACCTACAGGGTGGACAGGGGATCGAGGTCCAGGCCGGTGCGCACCGCGCGGGGGTCGGGGTTGGCCCGGACCATGGCCGCGTACAGCCCCCGGACCTTGCCCCAGTCGTCGGACTTGAGCAGGCAGTTGAACCGCTTGCGCCCGCGCAGCATGGACAGGGGCGCCGGGGCCGGACCGAGCACGTCGATGCCGAGCGCCCTGCCCTGCTCCCGAAGGAGCTGGCCCATGAGGGTCACGGCCGCCCCGCCGCCCTCGAAGTCGGCCGGAAAACTGATGCGCACCAGGGCCATGTGCGAGAACGGCGGGTAGCGGAACAGGGTCCGCCGGGAGACCTCGCGGTCGAAGAACCCCTGGTAGTCGGCCCCCAGGATTTCCTTCCAGATGGGATGGTCCGGGTTGCGCGTCTGGATGAGCACCCGGCCCGGATGCTCGCCGCGTCCGGCGCGGCCCGCCACCTGCACGAGCAGCTGGAAGGTCCGCTCCGAGGAGCGGTAGTCGGGCAGGTTCAGGCCGAGATCGCCGTCGGCCACGACCACCAGGGTCACGCCCGGAAAATGGTGCCCCTTGGAGATCATCTGGGTGCCCACCAGGACCTGGGCCTCGCCCCGGCCGAAGGCCCCAAGGATCTCCTCCAGCCGCTCCTGCCGCCGGGTCGCGTCGCGGTCCAGGCGCAGGACCTTGGCGTCCTCGGGCAGGAGCTCGGCCAGGGCCTCTTCGAGCTGTTCCGTGCCCTCGCCCATGGGGATGAAATTCACGCCGCCGCACTTGCGGCAGGTCAGCGGGTAGGAGTACGTCCGGCCGCAGTAGTGGCAGACCAGCCGCTCGCGGCCCTTGTGGTAGGTCATGCCCACCTCGCAGTCCGGGCAGCGCACGGTCTCGCCGCAGTCCAGGCAATACATGAGCGGCGCGTATCCCCGCCGGTTGAGCATGACGATGACCTGCTCCCCGGCCTTGACGGTCTCGGTGACCGCCTCGCGCACGCGGTTCGAAAGCAGCTGCTTGGATTTGCCGAGCTCCGCGATATTGACCAGTTCCACTTCGGGCAGCCGGGCGTCGCCCACCCGCTCCTTCAGGGTGGAAACCCGGATGCGTCCCGCGCTGGCGGCCTGGAAGGTCTTGACGTCGGGCGTGGCCGAGCCGAGCAGGAGCAGCCCCTTGCTCCTTCCGGTGCGGAACCAGGCGACCTCCTTGGCGTGGTATGCCAGCCGGTCCTCCTGCTTGAAGGACTCGTCGTGCTCCTCGTCCATGACCACCATGCCCAGGTCGGGCAGGGGCAGGAACACGGCGGACCGGGTGCCGACCACCAGAACCGGGTCCTGGCCACCGGCCAGCTCGCGGAAGGAGGCCTCGCGCTTCTTGGGGCTCTGGTAGCCGTGGTAGAAAATGGTCCGGACATGGGGGAACCGGCAGGCCACGTTGCGGTAGAGTTGGCAAGCAAGGGCCACCTCGGGCGCGAGGAAAAGCACGGACCGGCCCCGCTCGAGCAGCCGCCGGGCCATCTCCATGTAGAGCACGGTCTTGCCGCTGCCGGTCACGCCGTGGACCAGGTGCGCCCCGCCGCCGCCATCGAGGGTCTCGGTCATCTCGTCCAGGGCTGTCCGCTGTTCGTCGGTCAGGGAAAATTCGCAGCCGGGGTCCTCCGCCCCGTCCCGCCCCGCCCCGTCGATCTCGGCCAGGTGGTCGGCGGTCAGCTCGCCCAGCCGAACCACGCCCGCCCCTTCGAGCTTGGCGGCCGCCTCCGGGGCCCAGTCGCCCAGGGTATGGCGCAGGGAGTACAGGCTCTGCGGCCCGTTCTCCATGAGGTGTTCCAACAGCCTGAGCTGGCGCTTGGCGTTGGGCCGCACGGCCCACGGCGGGTCGGATTCCAGGGAGACGTACCGCTCCTCGGCCTCCTTCTTGGCGTTGATGCGCACGCGCATGCGCCCGTCCAGCCACAGCTCGACGAGGGCGGCCCGGTCCTTTTCCCCGGCCCTGACGATGTCGGGCGGACGCAGGGACGCGGGCAGGTTCCGTTCGGTCATGTGCCGGTCCACCTTGAAGGTCACGGCCGCCGTGCGCAGGCCGCGCGGCAGGGCGATCTCCAGGATGCGGCCCACGTGGACCATCTGCCGGGCGGCCAGGTTCACGGCCATGTCCACGAAATCCTTGTCCAGCAAGGGCGAGAGCTCCAGCGGCCAGATCATGTTCTTGATCTCGACGCCTTCGGGCGCGCGCTCGGCCGGACCGACCACCACGCCCGCGCGGTGTGACTTGCCGAAGGGAATGATCACCCGCTGCCCCGGCGAAAGGGGCGGGAAATGCGAAGGGAGCCCGTAGGTCCACGTCTCATAGGGCGGACTGACGAGCGTTACCTGCCAGAGATCGGCCATGGCGGATTTACTGGGCCCGGGGATAGCGGAAGGTCTGCCGCAGGAGGTCGAACGGCATGGGCGGCTCGGCGCACAGCGTGGGGTCGAGGGCGTCGCGGGCGTACAGCTCCTCGCCGTCCGCGCCGTTGATCCGGACCCACTCCACCCGGGCCGCGAGTTCGCCCAGGCTCGAGCGGACCGCAACCTGCTGCGGCACGGGGTAGCCCGCATAGGTCCGGTAGTCGGAGAATTCCACGGTGATCATGCCCGCGTCCGAAGGATAGCGGACCGTGAGCGGGGCCAGGTCTTCATTGTTCAGGTAGACCGTGGGCTTGGTCTCGTCGGCGGGGTCCGCGCCGAGCATGAGGCACGGGGCCTCGCCGCAGAAGCCGTAGCTGCCCGAGGTCACGTCCACGCCCCAGGACTGCCAGGTCTTCACCGGATGGGGGACCAGCCAGACGAACAGAGGCGACAGGGGAAAGGAACCCGCGGTGCACGCCCCGGCCACGTTGCCGAACGACCCCACGGCCACGGCCTTGTCGCCCGCCTGCCACTGCTGCCGCCACTTGCCGCGCGCGTACCACAGTTCCACGGACACGCCGGGATAGTCCGGGAAGGTCATCCTGGCCTGCCAGGAACGCAAGGGGCCGTAGCTCTTCTGCAACCGCGCGGCCAGTTCCTCGCCGTCGGGCACGAAGGCGAAGGCGGGCAACGCGGTCAGACTCAGCATAAGTATCGTCAACAGGGTCTTCATGTTCTCTCTGGATTCCGGATCGAAAAGACGGGCGCCCGCGCGCCCGCCGGTTCATTGCGCGTTAGGACGAGCAGGAAAGCAGTTCCTGCAGCCGCTTGACGAGGTCGTCGCGCAGCTCCTCGTCCTGGAGGGCGAAGTAGATGTTGGCCGTGAGATATTCCACCCAGTCGCCCGCGTCAAACCGCTGACCGGCCAGCCGGACCGCGATGAGCTTGTCCCGGTCGGCCAGTCCCTGGAGGGCGTCGGTCAGCTGGATCTCGCCGCCCACGCCCGCGCGCTGGTCTTCGAGGATGTCGAAGATCTCGGGCAGCAGGACGTAGCGGCCGATGATGGCCAGATTGGACGGGGCCTCCTCGGGCTTGGGTTTCTCCACCAGGTTGGTCACACGGTAGGTGTGGGAGTCGATGGGCTCGCCCTTGATCACGCCGTAGCGGCTGACCTTGGCCCTGGGCACCTCGATGACGCCGACCACGGCCTTGCCGGTCTCCTTGGCGGCCTTGAGCAGCTCGCCGATGCCGGCCTGCACGCCGAACATGAGGTCGTCGCCGAGCATGACCGCGAACGGCTCGTTCTGGCAGACCTCGCGGGCGGTGAGCACCGCGTGGCCCAGGCCGAGCTGCTCCTTCTGGCGCACGCCGATGACGTTGACCAGGCTGGCCACGCGCCGGACCTCTTCGAGCATGGAGGTCTTGCCCGCCCGCTCCAGGAGCTGCTCCAGGAGGAAGTTGCGGTCGAAGTGGTCCTCGATGATGGTCTTGTTCTGGTTGGTGATGAAGACCACGTCCTTCAGGCCCGCGGCGATGCCCTCCTCCACGATGTATTGCACGATCGGCTTGCGGAAGATGGGCAGCATCTCCTTGGGAACGTTTTTCGTGGCCGGGAGTGAACGGGTGCCCCAGCCTGCGACCGGGATGACGGCTTTGGTGATTTCCATATGATCCTCCGCTGTGGTTGTCCTACTTCAGATACTTTTCGCATGCCTCGACGATGTCGCCGGTATACTGCTCCACCAGCGCCGTGTCCTGTCCCTCGACCATGACGCGGCAGACCGCCTCGGTGCCGGAGTAGCGCAGGAGCACGCGGCCCTTGCCCTTGAGGGCGGCCTCCGCCTTGCGCACGGCCTCCTGGACCTCCGGGGCCTGGTCAAAGGGGATCTTGCGCTTGACGTGGACGTTCCGGAGCACCTGGGGAAACGGTTCGAGCAGTCCGGCCAGTTCGGACAGGGGCCGCTCCCGCTCACGCATGATGCGCAGCAGCTGCAGGGCGGCCAGCAGGCCGTCGCCCGTGGTGGCATGGTCCATGAAAATAAGGTGGCCTGACTGCTCGCCGCCCAGCGTCGCGCCTTCGCGGCGCATGGCCTCGACCACGTATCGGTCGCCCACGTCGGTGCGCAGCAGCTGCCCGCCGTGCTCCTTCATGAACAGTTCGAGCGCCATGTTGGACATGACCGTGGCCACGAGCATGTTGCCCGGCAGCCCGCCCTTCTCCATCAGCTCCAGGGCGCACAGGGCCATGATCTGGTCGCCGTCCAGGATGCGGCCGTTCTCGTCGCAGACGATGAGCCGGTCCGCGTCGCCGTCCAGGGCGATGCCCATGTCCGCGCCCTCCTCCACCACCATCCGGGCGATAACCTCGGGGTAGAGGGAGCCGCACTTCTGGTTGATGTTCAGGCCGTCCGGGGCCACGCCCACGGTGATGACTTCGGCCCCGAGCTCCTCGAGCACGTACGGGGCCACACCGTAGGCCGCGCCGTGGGCGCAGTCGAGCACGATCTTGACCCCGTCCAGGGTCAGGTGCTGGGAAAAACTGTTCTTCAGGTAGACGATGTACCGGCCGGGCGCGTCGTTGATGCGGTGGGCGCGGCCCACGTCCTCGGCCGGGGGGTAATCCCACTTGGTCTTTTCGCCCAGGACCAGTTCGCTGATCTCGTCCTCCACCTCGTCCGGCAGCTTGAAGCCGTTGCGGTCGAAGAACTTGATGCCGTTGTCCATGAACGGATTGTGCGAGGCGGAGATGACCACGCCGAGGTCGGCGCGCATGTTTCGCGTCAGGAAGGAGATGGCCGGGGTGGGCATGGGACCGACCAGGAAGACGTCCATGCCGTTGGCGCACAGGCCGCTGGTCAGCGCGGTTTCGAAGACATAGCCGGACAGCCGGGTGTCCTTGCCGATGACCACGCGGTGGTGCTTGTTGCCGTTGCGGAAATATTGTCCCGCGGCCAGGCCGAGCCTGAGCGCGATCTCGGGGGTCATGGGGAAGATGTTCCCCTGCCCCCGCAGGCCGTCGGTTCCGAAGAGCCTTTGTTTCATGGGATACTCCAACTTGCCGCCATGCGGGCGGCTAATTCTTCTTGATGACGATCGTGACCGTCTCCGGATTCTTTTTTTCGAGCCTGCACCCTTCGGGGAGAGCCACTTCGTAGTTCAGCTCGAACTGGCCTTCGGTCACCTTGCCGCCGAAGATCACCGAAGCCAGGATGGACTTGCGGTATTCGTCGTCGTGGAACAGGAAGACCGGGCCCTCGATGAGCAGGCGGACGTATCGTTGCTGGACCGAGACCTTGTACCCTTCCGGGTCCTGATACTCGATGGGCACCTTGACCCATATCTCGCGGGTCTTGGGTGCGAAAAACGCCTCCACGCTGACCTGGCCGGGCGAGGCCTCGATCTCGTCAGGGACCTCCAGGGCCACATTCTCGGCCCAGGACCGGGGCACGTCCTCGGGAAAATCGCCCTTCAGGACCACGCGGGTCTTGGAAATCTTGCGCAGCAGGGTCTCGGGCCCCCGGATGGTGACCACGTCGGGCGAGGCCGTGACCTCCTGGAGCTTGTAGTCGGAATTGAGGTTGCCCGCCCAGGCGGCCTCCACGGTGATCTTCTTGGAGATACGCCGGTCCACCGTGAGCCGGAGGCGGTTGGGCCTGACCTCGATGATCTCGTAGGTGGAGGACAGCGGAATCTTGGCCGGGTCGATGTCCACCACCTGCTCGCCGATCTTCAGGTTGCTGACGTTGATCGGGTAGGCCAGGTTCTGGGAAGCGAGGTTGCCGACCAGTCCCTTGGGCCCGCGCAGGCGCACCTGGATCTTGTCCACCAGCCCGTCCTCGATGATCAACCCCTCGGGCGGATTGGTCATGACCACGGGCATGTCCACCCAGGTCTCCACCACCTCCCGGCCGGTGACCAGGAACCAGGTGAACACGGCCAGGGCTATGGACAGCAGTATGGTTTGCCAGTTCTTGAGCATATCAGCGCCCCAAAGCGTTCTTGAGCACGCGCCGCAGGCGCGTCTCGTCCAGGCTGGTGGTCAGGCGGCCGTTCATGGCCACGGACACTTCGCCCCGCTCCTCGGAGACCACCACGGTGATGGCGTCCGAGCCCTCGGAGATGCCGAGAGCGGCCCGGTGCCGGGTGCCGTACATGGGCTGGCCCCGCAGCTTGTTGGACAGGGGCAGGATGCAGGCCGCGGCCACGATGCGGTCGCGGCGGACGATGACCGCCCCGTCGTGCAGGGGGGTGTCGGCGAAAAAGATGGTCTCGAGGAGTTCCTTGTTGACCTTGGCGTCCAGCTCGATGCCGCGCTCGATGATGTCGCCCAGCGGCATGTTCTTCTCGATGACGATGAGCGCCCCGGTGGAGGTGTGCGACATGGTCATGACCGCCTGGGTCAACTGGTCCAGGGTGTCGTCGCGCACGTCGGACTTGTTCCAGAACCGCTTGGTGCCCACCGAGGCGAGCGCCTTGCGGATGTCGGTCTTGAACAGGATGACCACCACCAGGAACAGGGAGGTCAGGAACTCGCCGAGCAGCGCGTTCAGGGTGTAGAGGTTGAACTTCTCGGCCACGTAGTAGACCACCAGCACGACCACCAGGCCGTAAAGCACGGCGGCGGCCCGGGTCCCCCGGACGAGCACGATGATGTTGTAATAGATGAAGGCCACCAGCCCGATGTCGAGCAGGACCCTCCAGGTGACTTGAATACCGAAAAGCTCAAACATGCGCTTTAACTACGCCAATTCACGAGCTATGGTCAATGTCTGTCGCGTTAATTGCACTTCATGCACGCGATGAATGGGCACGCCCCTGGCCGCGAGCACGGCCGTGGCCGCCTGGGTGGCGTTCTGGCGCTCCCCGGGCCCGGCGCCGACCAACCCCTGCCAGACGGCCTTGTTGGACAGCCCCATGTAGATCGGCAGGCCGAATTCGTTGAACCGCTCGATCTCCCGGAGGATGGCCAGGTTGTGCTCCAGCTTCTTGCCGAACCCGATGCCGGGGTCCAGGACCACCCGGTCCAGAGGCAGCCCGGCCCCTTCCAGAACCCCCAGCCGCTCCTCGAAAAACGCCATGATCTCGTCGACCACGTCGTCGTACCTCGGCTCGACCTGCATGTCTTCGGGCCTGCCCAAGGAATGCATGAGCACGTAGCCGGGCTTGTATTCGGCGAGCACGTCCAGGAGCTCCGGCTCGAAACGGAACCCGGACACGTCGTTGATGATAGCGGCCCCGGCGTCCAGGCAGCGGGCGGCCACACCGGCCTTGTAGGTGTCCACGGAGATGACCGCGCAGGTGCGGGCCTCGACGAGGCCCTCGACCACGGGCAGGACGCGGGCCAGTTCCTCGGCCTCGCCCACCGGGTCGCTGTACGGCCGGGTGGACTCGCCGCCGATGTCCAGGATGTGCGCGCCCTGCCGGGCGAGCTCCAGGGCGTGGGCCACGCCCGAAGCCGTGTCGGCATGAGCCCCGCCGTCATAGAAGGAGTCCGGGGTCACGTTGACGATCCCGGCAATGAAGAAGGGGGAAGGTCCCAAGACCTTGCCCCCCTTAACTGTCCATGTAGTATCGTTCATGATCTGCCGTCGACCGCTTATTGCAGCTTGTTTTCGCCACCGTCTCCGTCGGGTTCGTCCCCTTCACCCTCGTCGAGGATGAAGTCATCGCCGGAGGATTTCCCTGAATCGCCGGGCTTCTCGCTCACGGGTTCATAGCCGGGGCCCGAATCCGTCGCGGCCCGGCCGGTGGCGGTGTAGCCCGACGGGGTGCCGGAGCCGTTTGCGCCGGACGAACCGGAACCGGAGTTGTGGTTCAGTTCCACGGGCGGCAGCTCCTTGCCTTCCATGAGCAGGTCGATGTCGTGGCCGGTGATGGTCTCGCGCTCCAGCAGGGCCATGGCGATGGCGTCGAGGAGTTCGCGGTTTTCCTTGATCAGGGTGGTGGCCCTTTCATGGGCCTCCTCCACGAACCGGCGGACTTCGGAGTCGATCAGCTTGGCCGTCTCCTCGCCGTAGTTCTTGTTGTGGATGAGCTCACGCCCCAGGAAGACCTGCTCCTGGTTGTCGCCGAAGCTCATGGGGCCAAGCTTGTCGGACATGCCCCACATGCAGACCATGTTGTGGGCGGTCTTGGTGGCCCGCTCGATGTCGTTGCTGGCGCCGGTGGTCAACTGGCCCAGGACGACCTCCTCGGCCACGCGGCCGCCCATGAGCACGGCCATATTGTTGCGCAGGAATTCCTTGGAATAGTTGTGGCGGTCCTCGCCGGGCAGCTGCATGGTCACGCCGAGCGCGCGCCCGCGGGGGATGATGGAGACCTTGTGCACCGGGTCGGTGCCGGGCAGGAACTTGGCCACCAGGGCGTGTCCGCCCTCGTGGTAGGCCGTGGTCCTCTTGTCGTCCTCGGAGAGGATCATGGAACGCCGCTCGCGGCCGCCCATCATGACCTTGTCCTTGGCCTCCTCGAAATCCTCCATGTCCACCCGGTCCTTGCCCAGCTTGGCCGCGCCCAGCGCCGCCTCGTTGACCAGGTTCTCCAGGTCCGCGCCCGAGAAGCCGGGAGTGCCCTTGGCGATGATCTCCAGGTCCACGCTCGGGGCCAGCGGGGTCTTGCGGCTGTGCACCTTGAGGATGCGCTCGCGGCCGCGCAGGTCCGGGCTGGGCACGACCACCTGGCGATCGAAACGGCCTGGCCGGAGCAGGGCCGGGTCGAGCACGTCCGGGCGGTTGGTGGCGGCCACCAGGATGACGCCCTCGTTGGACTCGAAGCCGTCCATCTCGACGAGCAGCTGGTTCAGGGTCTGCTCCCGCTCGTCGTGGCCGCCGCCGAGGCCTGCGCCGCGCTGGCGCCCCACAGCGTCGATCTCGTCGATGAAGATCAGGCACGGGGCGTTTTTCTTGCCCTGGGCGAAGAGGTCGCGCACGCGGGACGCGCCCACGCCGACGAACATCTCCACGAAGTCCGAACCGGAAATGGAATAGAACGGCACGCCCGCCTCGCCGGCCACGGCCCGGGCCAGCAGGGTCTTACCCGTGCCGGGGCCGCCCACCAGGAGCACGCCCTTGGGGATACGGCCGCCCAGACGGGTGAACTTGCGCGGTTCGCGCAGGAAATCGACCACCTCGGAAAGCTCTTCCTTGGCCTCGTCCACGCCTGCCACGTCGTCGAAGGTGACCTTGGCGGTCTCCTCGTTGATCAGGCGGGCCTTGGACCGGCCGAAGCTCATGGCCCCGCGTCCCCCGCTGCCGCCGCCCTGCATCTGGCGCATGAAGAAAATCCAGACGCCGATGAGCAGGATCATGGGGAACCAGGACAGGAGCAGGGTCAGATACCACGGCGACTCGTCCGGCGGCTCGGCCTTGACCTCGACGCCCTTGGCAATGAGGGTCTCGATCATCTTCGGATCGTCCGGGGCGTAGGTCTGGAAGGCCTCGCCGGAGCTCTTCACGCCGGAGATCTTCGGCCCCTGGATCTTGACCGAGGCCACGGCGCCGCTGTCGACCATGGACAGGAATTCACTGTAGGACGGCGTGTCCTTGGGGACCGGAGGCTGGTTGAAAAGGTTGAACAGGACGACCATCAAAATGAAGATAATCGCCCAGATGACAAGATTTTTCATATGGTTGTTCAAAGGAGAGTCCTCCGTAAGGGTCAATTGAACGGCCCGGGGGGCCCGCTGGAAACCGCAAGCCGCGATTTCAGAAATCTAGAGTAATGCCGTTGTTTGAAAAATCAAGTGAATCGGCAAAAAAACTCGGATTACGGACACCCCCTACAGGGAGCCAAGCCAATCCCTCAACGCTCCGATCTGCGCGGCCACGGATTCGGGGCCCGTGCCGCCCGGGGTGATCCGCCGCCGGATGGCGGCCGAGTAGTCGAGCACGGCGTAGACGTCTTCCCCGATCTCGCCGGAGAAACGCTTCAGTTCGTCCAGCCCGAGGTCTTCCAGGCCGACGCCCTTGCCCTCGGCATAGGCCACGGCCGCGCCGGTGATGTGGTGCGCCTCGCGGAAGGGCACGCCCTTGGCGGCCAGATAGTCGGCCAGTTCGGTGGCGTTCAGGAAGCCGCGCTTGACGGTCTCGGCCATCTTTTCGGGCACGAACTCCATGAGCCGGAGCATGTCGGCCATGATGCCCAGCGACGCCGTGACCGTGCGGTCCGCGTCGAAGAACGGCTCCTTGTCCTCCTGCATGTCCCGGTTGTAGGTCATGGGCAGCCCCTTGATCAGGACGAGCAGGCCCATGAGCGAGCCGACCACGCGGCCGGTCTTGCCGCGCATGATCTCGCAGGCGTCGGGATTCTTCTTCTGGGGCATGATGGAGGAGCCCGTGGAATACTGGTCGGGCAGCTTGACGTAGCCGAAATTCGGGTTGGCCCAGATGATCAGCTCCTCGCACATGCGCGACAGGTGGACCATGACCAGGGAGCTGGCGAACACGGCCTCGAGCACGAAGTCGCGGTCGGACACGGCGTCCATGGAGTTGGCGAAGGTCGCGGGGAGCCCGAGGTCGTCGGCCACGGCGCGCGGGTCCACCGGATGGGTGGTCCCGGCCAGGGCCGCCGCGCCCAGCGGCATGACCCGGACCCGCTTCAGGGCGTCGGTCACGCGCTCGAAATCGCGCTTGAACATCTGGCAGTAGGCCAGCAGGTGCTGGCCCAGGGTCACGGGCTGGGCGGGCTGAAAATGGGTGCAGCCGGGCAGCATGGTGTCCCTGTGCTCCTCGGCGCGGTCGACGAAGACCGTGACGAGCGTGGCCAGGTACTGCTGCCAGGCGGCCAGCCGGGCGGCCACGTGCAGGCGGAAGTCCAGGGCCACCTGGTCGTTGCGGCTGCGCGCGGTGTGCAGCTTGCCGCCGAGCGGCCCGATAATTTCGGTCAGCCGGGACTCGACGTTCATGTGCACGTCTTCCATCTCGGTCTTCCAGACGAACGCGCCGGACTCGATCTCGGACCTGACCTTGTCCAGCCCGTCGCAGATGGTCCGGGTCTCATCGGCGGCCAGGAAGCCCTGCCTGGCCAGCATCCGGGCGTGGGCCTGGGAACCGCGTATATCCTCGGCGTAGAGAAGCCGGTCAAAGGACACGGACTCGGAAAACGCCTCCATGGACGCGGCGGTCCCTTGCGCAAACCGCCCGCCCCACATCTTCTTGTCTGCCATAACTTACTCGCAGGAGTCTTCGGTCTCTTTCCCGCCCCATTTGGACTGCTGCATGCGGCCCTTCAGGCGCAGGCCCACCAGCTTGATGAAGCCGGCGGCGTCGGCCTGGTCGTACACGTAGTCTTCCTCGAAGGTGGCCAGCTCGGAGTTGTAAAGCGAGAACGGGGACTTGCGGCCCAGCGGCACGCAGTTGCCCTTGTACAGCTTGACCCGCACGGTGCCGGTGACCTTTTCCTGGGACTTGTCGATCATGGCCTGCAAGGCCTCGCGCTCGGGCGAGAACCAGTACCCGTAGTACACCATCTCGGCGTATTTGGGAATGAGGGAGTCGCGCAGGTGCATCATCTCGCGGTCCATGCACAGCCCTTCCAGGTCGCGGTGGGCGGCGGCCAGGATGGTCCCGCCGGGGGTCTCGTACACGCCGCGCGATTTCATGCCCACGAAGCGGTTCTCGACCATGTCCACCCTGCCGATGCCGTGCCTGCCGCCCAGCTCGTTGAGCTTGGCCAGCAGAGCCGCCGGGGAGTACTTCACGGAGTTGATGGCGATGGGATCGCCGGCCTCGAAGTCGATGGTGATCTCCTCGGGCTGGTCCGGGCACTTCTCGGGCGGGGTGATGTTGCGGTAGCAGTCCGGGCCGGGCGCGTTCCACGGGTCCTCCAGCTCGCCGCCCTCGAACGAGGTGTGCAGCAGGTTGGCGTCGATGGACCACGGTTTCTTGCGGCTGACCGGGATGGGAATCTCGTTTTCCTGGGCGAAATTGATCAGGTCGGTGCGGGACTTGAGCTCCCACTCGCGCCACGGAGCGATGGTCGTCAGCCGGGGGTTGAGAGCCATGGTGGCCAGCTCGAAGCGGACCTGGTCGTTGCCCTTGCCGGTGGCGCCGTGGGCGACGGCCTGGGCGCCCTCCATCTCGGCGATCTCGACCATGCGCTTGGAGATCAGTGGCCGCGCGATGGCCGTGCCCAGCAGGTAGCGGCCCTCGTACAGGGCGTTGGCCCGGAACATGGGGAAGACGTAGTCGCGCACGAACTCCTCGCGCAGGTCCTCGACGTAGGCCTTGACCGCGCCGGTCTTGAGCGCCTTGGCCTCGATGCCGTCCATCTCCTCGCCCTGGCCGAGATCGGCGGTCATGCAGATCACGTCGCAGTCGTAGTTGTTCTTCAACCATTTGAGAATGATGGAGGTGTCCAGCCCGCCGGAGTAGGCCAACACGACCTTGTCTATCTTCTGCATTGTATATTCCTCGTACTTATTGAAATTATTTAAAGATCCACTCAAGGATCGCCTTTTGCGCATGGAGCCGGTTCTCGGCCTGGTCCCAGACGATGGAGGCCGGGGACTCGAACACGGCCTCGGAGACCTCCTCGCCGCGATGGGCGGGCAGGCAGTGCATGAAACTCGCGTTCGGCGCGGCCAGGCCCATGAGGGCTTCGTCCACCATGTACCCGGCAAACGCGGCCTCGCGCTTCTTCTGCTCTTCTTCCTGGCCCATGGACGCCCACACGTCGGTGTTCACGTAGTCCGCCCCGGCCACGGCGACCTTGGGGTCGTCGGTCAGGGTGATCTTCGCGCCGAGGCTGACGGCCTTGTCCAGGATGGCCTGGTCGGGCTTGTAGCCCTCGGGGCAGGCCAAACTCAGCTCATAGCCGAAGGCGGCAGAACCGTTGATGAAGGAGTGGGCCATGTTGTTGCCGTCGCCGACCCATGCCACCTTGACCTTGTCCAGGTCCGGGGTGCGCTCGTACATGGTCAGGATGTCGGCCATGACCTGGCACGGGTGGTATTCGTCGGTCAGGGCGTTGACCACCGGGATGTCGCCGTAATCGACCAGGGTTTCCAGCTTCTCCTGGCCGAAGGTTCGCACGATGAGCCCGTCGGCGTATCGGGAGAGGACGCGGGCGGTGTCCTTGAGCGGTTCGCTGCGCCCCAGCTGGGAGTCGCGGGCGGCGATGAACACCGGGTCCCCGCCCAGCTGGCGCACGCCCACCTCGAAGGACACGCGGGTCCGGGTGGACGCCTTTTCGAAAATCAGCAGCACGGTCTTGCCGTCCAGGAGATCGGTGCGGACCTTGGCGTCCTTCATCTCCTTGGCGCGCAGGATGACCTGCTTCACTTCATCCCTGGGGATGTCCAGAATGGTCAGAAAATGTTTGGGCATCGTACGTTTACTCCATCAGCGATTGCCATGATATCAGGAAAGAGATGGAGTTTGGCCCATATTAATTTGAATGTAAAGGAATTTGGCCGCCGGAAATCCCGGAAAACCAAGGCGGGCCACGGACGCGGGGCTACTGGTGCCTGCCGAGCCAGTCGTGGAACTGCTTGAGCGTCAGGCACCGGCTGGCCGGCCCGCTGCGCACATAGAACTCCTCGCCCTTGGCCGCGTCCAGGATGGCCGGGGCCGCGGCCGGGATGCAGTGGATGCGCAGGACCCGCTTTTCCCCCATCTCGATGACCCTGCTGTCGATGTAGCGCGAAAACTCGGTGCCGATGTGCCGGTCCACCAGGTTGTTGAAGTGCAGCAAGGCCTTGTCGTCGCTCTCGAAATTGTCCTCGTCGAAGCCGGTCACGGTGCCGTCGTCGGCCACGCCGATGAGCAGGGTGCCGCCCTCGGAGTTGAGGAAGGCGGACACGGTCTTGAGGCAGGCGTGCTCGATCTCCTTGCCGTTCTTGCCGGACTTGAGGTTGAAGCGCAGGGTCTGCTTGAATTCGAGCCTGCCGCCCTCCCCCGACCGGATGAGGTCGAGGATGTCCCCGGCGGAACCGGCGGCCTCGCGGCGCAGGCCCAGGGATTCGATGCGGCTCCGGCTGCGGTGCAGGATGAAGAGCACGCCGAAGGCCATGAGGATGAGGACCACGGCCCCGGCCTGGAGGAAGGAGTCGCTGGTCAGGGTGGACAGGACGTTCTTGCGCGGCACGGCCACGCCCAGGGAGAGGGTGTCGCCGAAGATGGACAGGGGCATGGCCCAGGTCCACCAGACCTCGCCGCCCGAGGTGAAGGAGAACGGTTTGTCGGGGGTCCCGTCCTCCAGGGCGGCCAGCCCGGTCACGGCCTTGCGGACCACCGGGTCGGTCAGCTTGTCCGGGGGAAGCGCCTGCCCGGCCAGATCCGGGGCCACGTCGGTGCCCAGCCCGCTCACGGGCATGGCCCGGCCGTCGCCCCAGTAGAGGAAAATCCGTTCTGCCCCGCCGTGCTCGGCCTCGCTGAGCTGCGACAGGATGGCCTCGGCCGGGAAGGCGAAGGAGAGCATGAGCCGCTGGCCCGAATCGGACTCCACCAGGGAGGAGGCCGTGATCCAGGCCACCTTGACGTGATGGAACCGGCCCGCGCTGCGCCAGTTGACCTGGCCTGGGTCCAGGTGGCTGAATTCGTTGGACAGGGTACGGTCCACCTCGCCCAGGTCCAGGGCCCAGCCGGTGAACGGCTGGTCGCTGGCCTTGCCGTCCTTGAGCAGCTCCCAGTTCAGGACCGTATGCATCTCGTCGGGCACGGCCTCGACCATGCCGCCGAAGCGCCGGGTGAGCAGGTAGCGCAGCCCCTGCCCGTCGCTGAGCAGGATCGCCTCCAGGTTCTGGTGGTCCTTGAGGACCGCGCTGAACTCCTTGCGCAGGGCGCCCGGCTTGAGGCTCTTGAGCAGCCCCTGGCCCATCTCCTGGTTGGAGTTGCGCACCGCGTTGAGAAGCACGGTGACCGCGCCGGACAGGCCGCGCGCCGAGTTCTCCACGGCCACCATGGCCGCGTCGTGACGGATCTCGCGCACGCCCATGTAGGCCAGCGCGCCCACGGCCGACACCGCGAAGATGACGCCGTAAAAAAGCAATTGATACAGCTGTCTGCCCTTGATGCCGCGCATGACTACCCCGCCGCTCCGGCGTATTCGTCCAGGACCCGGTCCACGGCCGCGTCGGTCATGTCGAACATGATCTCGCCGTGGTCGAACCCGGCCAGATGGAGCAGCCCGTGGGCCAGCAGCCGGGCCAGGTGCTCCAGGGGGAGCTGACCGTACAGGTCGGTCTCGCGGGCCAGGGCATCCACGGACAGGGCCAGCTCGCCGAGAAAGGTCTGGTCGCCGGGCTCGCCGACCTCTCCGCCCGCGCCGTATTCCGTTTCTTCCGCATCTTCCGCGTCGGCCTCGTCATGGGCCGGAAAACTGAGGATGTTGGTCGGCCCGGAGCAGCCCAGGAACTCCCGGTTGAGCCGGGCGATCTCGCGGTCGTCCACCAGCTTGAGCTCGAAGGTGCGGCCGGTAAGCCCCAGGGCGTCCAGCAGGATCGCGGCCAGCTCCCGGAGCTCGCACCGGGACAGGGGGAACCTCGGGTCGAGCCGGGTTTCCCTGATGATCTCCACCGGGGCGGTCACGCTCATTCCGCGTTGCCCTCGTGGACGTCGTAGGCCCGGACGATGCGCCCCACCAGCGGATGGCGGATGACGTCCTTCTCGTCGAAGGTGATGAACTTCACGCCCTTGACCCCGTCGAGGACGTGCCGGGCGTGGAGCAGGCCGGATTTGGCGTGGACCGGCAGGTCGATCTGGGTGACATCGCCGGTGACCACGGCCTTGGAGCCGAAGCCGAGCCGGGTCAGGAACATCTTCATCTGCTCGGGCGTGGTGTTCTGGGCCTCGTCCAGGATGATGAAGGCGTCGTTCAGGGTGCGCCCGCGCATGAAAGCCAGCGGGGCCACCTCGATGACCCCGGACTCCTGGTAGTCCTGGACCTTGGCGAAATCGAGCATGTCGTGCAGGGCGTCGTAGAGCGGCCGCAGGTACGGGTTGATCTTCTCGGCCAGGTCGCCGGGCAGGAAGCCGAGCTTCTCGCCCGCCTCCACGGCCGGTCGGGTCAGGACGATGCGCTTGACCTCGCGCCGGGTCAGCGCGCCCACGGCCATGGCCACGGCCAGGTAGGTCTTGCCCGTGCCCGCCGGGCCGATGCCGAAGGTCATGTCCGACTCGCGGATGGCGTCGAGATATTCCCGCTGGTTCAGGGACTTGGGCGAAACGGTCCGTTTGCCCGAAGTGGCGTAGACGTCGCCCTTGAAGACCTCGCACACGTCGGCCGAGGGCTGGCGCTCGAGGATGCGGCAGGCGAAGTCCACGTCCTGCGGGTACACGGCCTTGCCGCGCCGGATCATGGCGTAGAGCTGGGTCAGGACCTGGGCGGCCAGGTCGCCCTTCTCCTCCCCTTCCGGGGAGTGGATGATCAGGGTGTTGCCCCGGCTCTCGATGCGCACGCCGAGGCGTTCGCCCAGGAGTTTCAGATGCTGGCCGTGGGGGCCGAAGAGCTGGCTGGCCATATGGCCGTCGTCGAATTCGAGTTTGGTGACGGGCAGAACGGTTTCCTCCGAATTAATCCTTGGCGCGCAAGAACATCCATTTGCATGCCTTGCGCTCCATGACGTTGGCGATCTCGTACAGGGCCGCGCCCATGATCGACATGCCGAGGATGCCGGAGAACATGGTCAGGTAGTCCATGGCCCCCCAGGCGTCCATGATCATATAGCCCAGCCCCCTGGTGGTGGCAAAGGATTCAACGAAAAAAAGAACGGCCACGGACACGCCGGTGCCCAGGCGCAGGGCCGTGAACCCGTGCGGCAGGGCCGCCGGAAGCAGGACCTCGCGCAGGACGTCCCAACTCCCGCCGCCCAGGGAGCGGACCGAGTCGAAATACTTGGGATGGATGGAGCGCACCCCGTCGCGGGTGGTGACCAGGATCTGGTAGCCGAGGATGAGCGCGATCATGGCGATCTTGGAGGTGTCGCCCAGGCCGAGCAGGAGCAGGAACACGGGCAGGAGCACGATCTTGGGCACCGGATAGGTCAGGAAGACGAAGGGAGCCAGGATGTCGTCCACGCGCTTGACGCTGCCCATGACCAGGCCCAGCGGAAAGGCCGTGACCCAGGCCATGGCCATGGCGCTCACCGAACGGTACAGGCTGACCCCGAAGTGCTCCCAGAATATCCGCGTGGTCATGGCCCGGCCCAGGGCCGCCAGGGCGTCCTCGGGGTTGGGCAGGATGACCCCGCCCAGGGCCATGGCGGCCAGCTTCCAGAGCACGCCCACGACCAGGATGACCAGGCCGTAGCGCAGAATGGCGCTGACCGGCCTCACCACTGGGCCTCCACGGTGTGGCGCAGTTCCTTCAAAAGCGCGAAGCACGCCTCGGTGTCGCGGATGCGCGCGTCGCCGAAGCCGGGGTTGTCGAACACGGCCACGGGCCTGGCCGGGCGCGCGGACATGACCATGATCCTTTGGCCGAGCGTGACCGCCTCTTCGAGCGAGTGCGTGACCAGGACGTAGGGCACCCGGCGCGCCTGCCAGGCCTCGAGCAGGGCCAATTGCAGCCGCTCGCGGGTCAGGGCGTCCAGGGAGGAAAAGGGTTCGTCCAGCAGGGTCAGCCGGGGCCGGGTGACGAAGGCGCGGGCGATGGCCACCCGCTGCTGTTCCCCGCCCGAGAGGTTGGCCGGATAGTCGTTGTCGCGCCCGATGATGCCCACCTCGGCCAGCTGGGCGCGCGCCCGATCGAGCCGCTCCCTGCGGCCCACGCCCTGGATCTTGAGGCCGAGCGCCACGTTGTCGATGACCGTGCGCCAGGGCAGCAGGCCGTAGTCCTGAAGAATGATGGAGATGTCCGAAGAGGGACCGGTGACGGGCCTGCCGTCGAGCAGCGCCCGCCCGGCGTCGGGCGTGGCCAGGCCGCTCAGCAGATAGAGCAAGGTCGTCTTGCCGCAGCCGGACGGACCGACCACGGCCAGTGTCTCCCCCTGCTCCAGGGTGAAGGAGACATCCGTGATGACGGTCTTGCCGTCATAGGATTTGCCCAGGTTCTCGGCGGTCAGCATGGGCTACTTGTGCGCGGGAGGCAGGGCCGCGGCGTGGGGCACCCGCTTCTTGAGCAGCCCCTTGGCGATCATCCAGTCCTGGACCTCGTTCAGCTCCGCGGCGGCGGGCAGCGCGGGCGCCGGGAAGGGATAGACCGGGAACCGGGAGACCAGCGGCTTGGGGATGCGGCAGGCCTCGGCCATGAGCATGCGGTAGTTCTCCGGGGTCTCGGCCAGCCGCCGGACCGCCTCGCGGTAGGCCGCCAGGAATTTGCCGTAGGCCTCGCCGTTGTTCTCGAAATAGCGGTTGTGCAGGCAGAGCACGGTCAGGGGCAGGTTCAGGTCCTCGGCCGTGGCCAGGACGTTTCCGCCCTTGAGCCGGGCCAGGGAGAGCAGCGGCTCGGGCAGGAGCGCGGAATCCACTTGGTCGGTCAGGAGCATCTGCAGCCGGATGGGCATTTTCTTGACTTCCAGCCGCTCGAAATAATTGCGCTTCACTCCGAGGTGGTCCTCAAGCTTGTCGGCCAGGAACTCCATGACCGTGGACCTGGACAGGGCCAGGGAGCGGCCCCGCATCCCGGCCAGGTCCCTGTCCCGGTTGGCGGGCGACAGGGCGATGCCGAACATGGGGTAGCCCGGCGTGGTCCGCCAGGAGGTCAGGGCGATGTGCATGGGCACGCCCCGGTCCAGGAGCAGATAGGTGGCCACCAGGTCGCCGAAGTAGCCGTCGATCTGGCCGGTCTGCATGGCCGTGTCGCGCTCCAGCGCGGACATGAACCGCACCAGGGTCACGTCCAGGCCGTTCTCGGCGAACAGCCCTTCCCTCTCGGCCACCTGCAACGGCAGGGTGTCTATGACCGGCAGGATGCCGAAGCGGATCTTGATGTTCTCTGCGCGGGCCGTGGTGGCCAGGGCCAGGATCACGGCCAGGGTGAGCAGGATTTTCTTCATTCCGATTCCCCTTGGATTTGCTGGCGGGCTTTTAGCATGATGCGTCGAGAAAAGAAAGACGCGACAGCCCGTTGCCGCCGCGTCCGGAAAGCGGGAACCGACCGGTCCCGAGCTTAGCTTCAACCGCCGTGGGAATGGGAACCGCCGGACAGAAGTCCGCCCAGGAAGCTTTTGGCCACCAGGGCCACCGTGAGCACGGCGGCGGCCACGCCCACCCAGTGGGGCAGCAGCTCGCCCACGTCCGAGACCGTGGCCCGGATGTCCAGGCCGAGTCCGGCGTACAGGTGGTCCGTGGCCCAGGCCAGGGCCAGGGAGCAGACCATGATGGAGGCCACGTAGAGCCCGGCGGCCCGCTTGCCCAGGGTCTTGAGCATGACCGTGATGGTCGCCCCGTTGGTGGCCGGACCGGCCAGGAGGAAGACCAGGGCCGCGCCGGGCGAAAGCCCCTTGAGCAGGAGCGAGGCCGCGATGGGCGTGGAGGCCGTGGCGCAGACGTACAGCGGCATGGCCACCACCAGCATGGCCAGGTAGGAGAACAGGCCGGTGCCCACCCAGCGGTCCAAGGCGTCCGCCGGGATGGCCGCCGAGATGATCCCGGCGACGAGCACGCCCACCAGGAGCCAGCGGCCGATGTCCTCGATCATCTCGCCGAAGGCGTAGCGCATGCCCGCCGAGAAGCGGCCCTTGAAGGTGGGCGGCGGGGAAACGGCGCAGGAGCCGCCGCAGCCGCAGCCGGTGCAGGCCGCCGCGCTGTCGGACAGCCCGGCCAGGGGCTGGGGTTCGGCCTTGTTGTCCGGGAAGGCGTTGATCAGCACCCCGGCGAAAATGGCGGTGATGGAGGCGGCCACGGGCCGGATGACGGTCATGATCGGATCGATGAGGGCGTAGGTCACGGCCATGGAGTCCACCCCGGTCTCGGGGGTGGAAATCATGAAGGCCGTGGTCGCGCCCTTGCTGGCCCCCTGCCGGCGCAGCCCCAGGGCCGCGGGCAGCACGCCGCAGGAGCACAAAGGCAGCGGCACGCCGATGACGGCGGCCTTGAGCACCGCGCCGAAGGACTTGCCGCCCAGGTGCCGGGCCATGAACGAATCGGGCACGAATCCCTTGAGCAGCCCGGCCACGAAAAACCCGAAAAGCACGTACGGTGCGGCCTCCACCAGCACGCGCCAGGACTCGATCAGAACATTGGCGATGAGATCAATCATGCAACAACCTACAAAGACGTTTTATTCATATGTGAATACTTATTCATATCACTGGACAAAAAAAAGGAGGAGGCGGGCTACGCCTCTTCCTTGATGTGGTCCAACCCCTGGGAGACCAGGTTGCGCACATGGTCGTCGTCCAGGGAGTAAAAGACGTTCTTGCCCTCCTTGCGGTAGCGCACCAGCTTCGCGGCTCTGAGCAGCCGGAGCTGGTGGGAGATGGCCGACTGGGACATGTCCAGGACCTCGGCCAGGGCGCATACGCACAGTTCGCCTATGGACAGGGCGAACAGAATGCGCACGCGGGTATAGTCCCCCAGGGCCTTGAACAGTTCGGCAAGGAACAGGAATTCCCGCTCGGAGAGCATGGATTCTCGTGCGGCGGCGACGTTTTTTACGTGCTGCTCGGTATCACTGCAAGCGATGTTCGACATTTCTTCCCTCACATGAATAATCACTCATTTGTTATAACAATACGTACTGACACCTCGCTTGTCAAGCCCGGCACCCCCGTGGCGGGGGATGCCGGGGATCGTTGCGCCGTCCGCCCTACCCCAGTCCGAGGCGGTCCAGGGTCAGGAGCTTGCGGCCCGAGAAGTCCAGGATGCGGTCGATGAGTTCGGCGTGTTCCAGGCCCGCGCCGCGCACCTCGGCCATGAGCCCGGCCACGACCTTCTCCTGTGCGAGGTAGCCGAAGACCACCTCGCGCACATCGCGCAGGGAGACCAGCCGGTCGGCCCAGCCCAACCCCTCCTGGTAGAGCATCTTGGCCGAGATGAACGAGGCCAGCAGGGCCAGCTGGTGGGGACGCGGCAGGTCGTTCACGATCCGCTCGCGGTATTTCTCGACCAACACGGCCGGGCAGTAGGACAACAGGACCTCGACCAGTTCCGGGTCGTCGCCCACCCTGCCCACGGACTCCATGAGCACGGCGTCCACGCGGTCGGCCAGGGTATTGATGGACTCGGACAGGGCGTAGGAGAGCTGCGTGATGGTCCGCTGCCCTCCGGCCAGCTTGTACTCGCGCATGAGCAGGCGCGCCTCGGACCGGGCCCGCAGCCGAAGGATGTCCAGGAGCTGGGCGATGTAGTCCTGCTTGATGCCCAGGAACTCGTCCTCGCTCAGGATCAGCCCGGCCAGGATCTCGTAGGACGAGCAGATCACGCCGGTCTTGTTGGCCGACGGGCCCGGAACCACCGGGACCCCGGCCTTTTCGAGCATGGCGCGGGCGTCGGTGGAGATGAAGATGTTGGCCCCCTCGACGATGCCCTTTGCCGAGGGCGTGCCGTCCTTTTGCAGGAACTCCTTCCAGTTGGACATGTTCACCGTGTCCGGCCTGCCGCCGGACGGGATGAAGATGTCGGCCACCACGGTGTTGTGCAGGGAGTTGCGGATGCGCGTTCCCCTGGGCTCGGCCGTGGTGACCACGAACGCGCCCTCCCCCTTGAGCCGGGCCTGGTCGAAATCCGAGGTCCGCAGGTCGTTGTCCATGAGCCGGAGCAGCTCGGCGTGGTCCATGCCGTCCGGATCATAGACCGCGCCGTGGCCGTCGGACATAGCCAGTATCCGGGCGTTGTCGCCGTACTCGCGCATGAGGATGCGCATGACGTTGGAGGCCACGTCCCCGGCCGGGCCGCCGGTCAGCTTGACCGTGAACGGCTGGTTTCTCGGGTCGATGCCCAGCGTGTGCAGCAACTCCTCGGCAAAGACGATGACCCCTTCCGAAGTCACGCCGTACTTCTTGTGGGCGATGCCCGCGCCGGGCTTGGAGCTCATGAAGGCGCTGGGCCACTTGTAGCCGCGCCGGGCCGCCCGGTCCGCCATCCACTGGATGTGCGCCGGGGTGATGTTCTCGTCCGGGCCCAGGAAGATGATCTCCTCGCGGTTCAGATAGTCCACGATGCCGGGCTGGACGAACCCCTCGGCCCCCTCCGGGATGACAAGCAGGTCCAGGAAGGAGTCGACCATGGACTTGATGGCCAGGTCGATATCCCCCTCGGGGCCGAGCAGGATGACGGCCTTGGAGCCGCCCTCGGGGATGTCCTTGTTCTTGAACTGCTGGGCGCGGGCCAGCTTGGTGACCTCGTCGAGCAGCCGGTTGGACTCCACCTCGAACTGCTCTTGGCTCCAGGTCCGGACCACGCGCACGCCGCCGCGCGCCATGTCGCGGTAGCGCACCTGGAAGGCCCAGCTGTATGGGCCGTGGAAGCAGTACACCCCGAAGGGCCGCTCCTTGCGCGGCAGCGGGGCCAGGATGAGCGGGTCGAGGCGGAAGCTCAGGCCCAGCTTATGTTCCAGGTAGTAGTTGGTCCGCAAGGTGTAGCGGAAGAACTTGTAGATGTAGGTCAGGATGTCGCGGTGGATGGCGTTGTCCACGTCCTTGATAGCCGCGCGGACGCGGTCGCGGAGCTCGCGCACCGCCTTGGGCCGGTCGCCCGTGAAGGCCGGGTTGCAGCGCACGTCGAAGTACTCCATGAGCAGCCCGGCCACGTCCCGGTGCTTCAGGATGGCGTAGACGATGCGCGAGGAGGTGTAGGCGTGCAGGTCCTTGCGGATCAGGAACTGGTGGGCGAATTCGCCTGCGGCCTGCATGAGCATGACCTGACCGAGCTCCCAGCCTTCCTCGTAGGCCAGGGCGTCCAGGCCGTGGGGCGCGAACCATTTGCACATCTCCAGCTGGCGCTTGAGCCGCAGCCACTGCGAGCCGCCCTCCTCCAGGTCCACGCGGTTCTGGTCGAGGTAGAAGCTCATGATGGAGATGGCGGGCAGGCCGGGGCGCTCGAACTCGTCGGCATAGGCCCGGTCCACGGGGATGCCCTCCCGGGCGATGACGTTGACGATGGTGTGCAGCAGCCCCTTTTTCGGCGGCTGGAGCATGGCGATGCCGATGCGGTCGAAACCGGGATGGACGTCCTTTTCGAGCTGCACCTGGACCCGCTCCTCGTTCTCCAGGCAGCCGCAGGTCTTGAAGTGGCGGATGGCCCGGGCGGGCTCGAACTTCTCCATGTAGTCCTCGCTGACCCAGCCGAGGAACTGTTCGAAGCCGTTCAGGTCGCCGGGGTCGAGGTCCATCTCCCCGGCGCGGGCCTTCTCCAGTACCTCCTGCACGCCCGCGTTGTCCGCCGCGCACAGCGGCTGCGGGCCGAGGACGAAGGTGTCCAGCCGGATGGTGTCGTCGTGGCTGGAATAGATGCGCGCGTGCTGGATGTCCTTGTTGCGGTATTGCTTGAGCACCCAGCCCAGGGTGTCCATGTCCCCGCTCGGCGAGATGTGCGTCACCCTGGACCCGCACGGGCTGTGCAGGGCGATGGACTGTTTTTCCTCGCGGACCATGCCGGAGATGAGCGCCATCAGGTGCTTGATCTGCTCATCCTCGCCGTGGGTTTGAAAATAGTATTCGGGCATGTCGCCGTAAAACCACGGAACCAGCGTGGACGCCGATTCTTCCAGGGTCTTGAGGAGCTTTTTCCGAATCTTCGCCGGGTCAACAGGCATATTCCCGTCCATCATGCATCTCCCTTCCGTTTGGGTAAATTTTCCACGTGTCTCTCTTGTGCATGGGCGGAGCCACCGCGTCAACCCCGCGGGCTCGACTTCCGCATCGTGCCGACACGTTATAAATGTCTTACTTATCAATCTAATGGCGTGGACATAAACGGTGTGACAGCGTAAGGAAACGAATACGGACACCCTGGAAAGACAATCCGATAAGGGAGTAGGGATATGAGTAAAAGCGCCATAGATACCGGGATCCTCCTGGAGACGGGAACCAACGAGCTCGAAATACTCGAGTTCTACATCAACGAGATCCGCGAGGAAGGAAAGGACCCTGTTCCGAACTTCTTCGGCATCAACGTGGCCAAGGTCATGCAGGTCATCGAGACCCCCAATCTCGAACCGCCCGAATCGGCCCCCCACCCCTCGTTCATGGGGACCATCCCCCTGCGCGACCTCATCCTCCCGGTCCTGGATCTGTCCGTCTGGCTGGAGCTGGACATGCCCAAGACCGAGCGGGACATCGTCATCGTCACCGAGTTCAGCAAATCCGTGACCGGGTTCCTGGTCTCGGGCGTGACCGAGATCCACCGCGTGGGCTGGGGCGAGGTCATCCCGCCGTCGAGCATCATCTCCACCAACACGGACGCCATCGTCGGCCTCATCGACAAGGGCGAATACTTCGTTCAGCTCCTGGACCTGGAGACCATCCTGTCCCAGTTCGAGCCCGACGACGGCGTGGAGATGGCCGTGTCCGCCAACGAGTACAGGGTCCTGGTCGCCGACGACTCAGCCACCATCCGGGCCATGATCAAGTCCAACCTGACCGAAGCCAATTTCCACCCGATCATCACCAACAACGGCGACGAGGCCCTGCGCACCGTCCTGGACCTCAAGGCCAAGGCCGAGGCCGAGGGCAAGGACATCACCGAATACGTCGACCTCGTCATCTCCGACATCGAGATGCCGCTCATGGACGGATTCAGCCTGACCAAGAACATCAAGCAGGATCCGGTCTTGCGGAAGCTCCCCGTTATCCTGTATTCTTCCATCATCACGAATGAACTGCGGCACAAGGGCGAGTCGGTGGGCGCGGACATGCAGATATCCAAGCCCGACCTGCACACCATCCCGCAAGTGGCGCTCGAACTCATCGAAGGTGGTGCGGATTGATCCAGCGAGGCGACCAGGTCCTCGAAATCTTTCTCGAAGAGACAGCGGACCGGCTCGACGCCGTCGAGTCGGGTCTGTTGCATTTGGAAAGCTGTGGCGAGGATTGCGACCCCGAGATCATCAACTCCATCTTTCGCGACGCCCATTCGGTCAAGGCGGGCTCCAACCTGCTCAAGCTGAACACCATCGAGAATCTGGCCCACAAGCTCGAGAACGTCCTCGAAATGATCCGCAAGAAACAGATCGTCCCCTCGGAGATCATCGTCACCGCCTGCCTCGAATCCGTGGACAAGCTCCGCGAGCTGATCGAAAACATCGAGCGCAGCGACACCATCTCCATCCGGCTGCACACGCGCATGCTCGAAATGGCCGTCCAGAAGACCCTGCAGGGGGAATAGCGACGCAAAAACGAAAAGCGGCCGCACCCGACAGGGCGCGGCCGCTTTTTTCGTGCTGCGAAAGGCTAGTTCTCCAGGGTCGCCAGGAACTCCTGGGCCTCGCTCATGCGGGCGAACGAGGTGTTCTTGAAGACCTCGCTCTCCACGGCCTTGACGAACTCGTCGTAGGTCAGAACGCGGAAATCCAGCATCATGCCCTTGATCCTGAAATACAGCTCCAGGAAGGCGAAAACCGGCTCGTCGGACAGGGTCCTGGCCAGTTCCCGGCCGTTGTTCAGGGTGGTGTACGGCTTGTTCATGCCGCCCAGGTAGAACATGTCCAGGCCGGACTTGCCGTCCGTGACCACCCCGAGCAGGTTGAAGGTCTGGAGCCGGGAGACGAACTCCTCGGTCATGTTCGGCATCTCCATCAGGTCCTTCTTGGGGAACATGCCCACGAAGACCATCTGCCCGCCCTCCTCGGCCATGGTGTGCCGGAAGACGTGCTCATCCCGGTTCTTCCGGGCGGCCTTGACGGTTTCGTAGAGGTCCAGGGAAAAGGCGAGCTTCAGTTCCTGTGCGACTTTTTCGTCCATGTGGTTCTCCGTTAGATGATTCCGTGCAGCGGGCCGCCCTTGGCGCCCAGTTCGTCCACCCGCTTCTCCACCTCGGGGTCGTCCTCGAGCGGCGGCGCATGGTAGGTCTTCAGTCTCGCGTCCACGACCAGGGCCTTTTCCGCGCCCCAATGCTTGGCATGGGTAAACGCGCCCGCGCCGTAGATGTCCGTGGCCGGGTCGGACCGGGTGAAGGTCACCCACAGGAAGTTGTCCCAGTTCTCGGCCGTGAAGCGCGCGTCGTCGGCCACCACGATCAGGGGGAACCCCTCGATGCCGGGGACCCTGGCCAGCGTCTCGCCCAGCCGCTCCAGGGCCGGGTCCTGCTGGTCCCGCTTGCGTTGGTGCTTGGGTCCCTTGATGACCAGCATGCCCGGCGCGAAGACCCTCGGGTCGCGGAAGCCGCGCGGCAGGTCGAGCCCGGACGGGACCTCGGCGCCCAACTCGCGCTTGCGGCTCCCGGCCACGGCGAAAATCAGCTTGGAGCCCTGGTTCAGGCTGATGCCCGAGTAGTCCAGGGTGTCGATGGTTGTCCGGGTGATGAAATGCAGGTCTCGGGTCAGGTCCGCCCGCTCCAGCAGATGCCGGAAGAACGCCGGCACGTCGTGGCAGCCCAACCCCTGGGGCAGGTCCTCGCGGGCCGCGATGAGCACGTACTTGGACAGCGAGGTCTGGGTGTTGCCGAGCAGTGCCATGGCGTTGGTCAACAGCTCCTGGGGCTGGCGCTCGGCCGCGTACGGCACGTAGCGCTCGCTGCCCACGGCCAGGAGCAGCGGGTGCACCCCGGCCGCGTCCACGGCGTGGACCTCGTGCACGCCCGCGAAGACCGACGGCACCAATTCGGCCGTCAGCTCGTGGACGAACTGGCCGAACAGGGTATCCTCCTGGGGCGGACGGCCCACCGTGGTGAACGGCCAGATGGCGTCGTCGCGGTGATACACCTTGTCCACCTTCAGCACCGGAAAATCGTGGGCCAGGCTGTAGTAGCCCAGGTGGTCGCCGAACGGTCCCTCGGGCTTTTCCCCGCCCCGGACCACGGTGCCGCAGATGCAGAAGTCCGCCTCGGCCGGGATGGGCAGCCCGCCCGGCCGCATGACCATGGAGATGCGGTGGCCGCCCAGGGCCCCGGCGAAAAATATCTCGGCCAGCCCCTCGGGCAGGGGCATCATGGCGGCCAGGGTCATGGACGGCGCGCCGCCCACCGCGATGTTGACCTTGAGCGGCTCGCCCCGGCGCAGGGCCTCTGCGTGGTGGTGGCCGATGCCCCGATGGATCTGGTAGTGCAGCCCCACTTCCCTGTCGCGGACGTAGTCGTTGCCCGACAGCTGGACGCGGTACATGCCGAGGTTGGACCCGGCGAAGCCCGGCGCGGCCGGGTCCTCGGTGTAGACCTGGGGCAGGGTCACGTAGGGGCCGCCGTCCATGGGCCAGGACTGGAGTTCCGGCAGGCTGGAGACCACGGTCTCGTTGGCCATGACCGGTCCGTTCGAGACCTTCCTGGGCAGGGTGTGCCAGGCGGTCCGGGGCGCGCCCAGGTATTGCCACGGGCGGCGCAGGCACTCCATGGGGTCGAGTTTCAGCTTCATCAGCCGCTCCACCGTCTCCAGGGTGTCGCGGAAGATGAAGCGCATGCGCTCCCGCGTGCCGTAGAGGTTGGCGGCCATGGGGAAGCGGCAGCCCCGGACGTTGGCGAAGAGCAGTGCCGGGCCCTTGGCCCGGAAGACCCGGCGCTGGATGGCGCCGATCTCGAGCTTCGCGTCCACGCACTTGTCGATGCGGACGAGCTCTCCCCGTGCCTCGAGGGCATCGAGGCATTCACGCGTGTTCCTGTATCCCATTGCGGTTCCCGTTTGTTGACTTTGTGGCGAGCCAATCTAGACGGAAAAGGCGGAAAAGTTAAGCGGAGAATCGATCTGCGCGGGAACCTTGGAGCGGGAGCCGCCGGGGGCTAGTTCGTGGCCGAGGGAGGTTCCCAGACGCAGGCGTACCGCGCCGGGGACAGATGGCGGTAGCCCGGCTGCAGCTCCTCGTCCAACGGCTTCATCCAGCGCGAGGCGAGGTTGCGGCAGGTGTTGCAGAACTCATCGGGGAAGTTGCACACCAGGCAATAGGGTTGATAATCGTCGCAGGTCGCGGCGTTCCAGGGGCGTTGGTGCCCGAGAATGCACTTCTTGTGATGGAAGACGCATTCCTGGCAGTTGTTTGACATCGTTAACATTTTCCGCATTGTTCAATCCTCCGAACCGGGTATGATCTCAGTATTGCCTGTAAGCACGGAGGCGGCATTTTTTGTATTATAATCTGTGCGGGCCCTGCTGATAGATCACGCGGCGGACACACGGCCGGGGCCAACCCGCGGAAATCGCGGCACTCTGTCCACGGCCATTCCCGCCTTGTCATTTAGCGGGTATCTGCTAGTCTCCCCCGAGTACTCAAACCCGCGTTCGGAGGATAGCGATGCCCCTCATTCAATGGGACGAGACCATGTCCGTCGGCATGGACGAGCTGGACGACCAGCACAGGGAACTCATCGACCTGATCAACGAGGCCTATGAGGCCATCCAGCGCCACGACGAACCGCTCATGGCCTCGCTCATCGACAAGATGCGGGACTATTCCGAGGTCCATTTCCGGGCAGAGGAAGCGGTCTTGCGCAGCCGCAACTACCCCGACAGCGAAGCCCACGCCGAACAGCACCGCACCTTCTCGGACAAGGTGGACGACTTCCGGCGCGACATGTTCGTCAAGACCAACCTCTCCCAGATCTTCATCTTCCTCAGCCGCTGGCTGACCAACCACATCATGCACGAGGACCGCAAGTTCATCCCCTGGCTCCCGGAAACGGACGACGAAGGGGCATAGCAAAAAAAGCCCCCGCACTTGTGCGGGGGCTTTTTTTTGCGTGGCGGGCCATGCGGAATTCCGGGGGCCGGATATCGGATATTCACGGCAATGGCGTGAAGATCGCCGCCCCCGTCAGACTTGCGCTCATATACCCATTCCGTATCCCCCCTGCTATGCCTGGAAGACGACAGAATTGATCGATATCAGCGAGGACATCCGCCGATTCAAACGCTCTTCATCACCCCGTTGAGACCGAGCCAGATTGGCTACTTTATCCTCAAGAAAGCTTTTGAAATGTGACCTAATGCCCCTTTCGTCGGATATATAAGAAGGCAACCGATTAGGCGAGATTTTTGAAAAGCCCGTCGGTAACCGCCCTCAAAAATTACACTATAGCCATCTCTGATCGGCCAAATGGAAATCAAATATGATACTGCATATCCCACCGTTTTTATAGACTAAAGGCGATTGACCTTTCTTTTTCGTGTGCTAAGTTCACCACACTTCAAGCCGGACGGCCGCGCATTCACTCGTCCGTCGCTCTCTCCCGAGAGGGACCCTCAGGGAGCGCATGACAATGCCTGGCAGTCATAAAGGACACTTACTGTTGCTCATTCAACCGGACACAACCAATCGAATAGATACATTGGATAAGACCGTTACAGCCATGCCCTCGCAAAGACACATCTGTAAATATCGAGGCAATCTCTGTCGTAGCGACAGGGAAAAAAGAAATATGTTTCGCGCCACGACCCTCTGGTTTTCCGGACTCTCGGGAGCAGGGAAATCAACCATAGCCCACAAGGTCGAGGAGCGCCTCTTCGATATCGGCGCGCAGGTCTACACATTTGACGGCGACAATGTCCGCACCGGACTGTGCGAGGACCTGTCTTTCAGTGCGGAGGACAGGAAGGAAAGCATCCGCCGCATCTGCGAAATGACCAAGCTGTTCATGGACGCCGGAACCATTTGCCTGGCGTCGTTCATCACGCCGACCCACGAAATCCAGCAGCAACTCATGAACGCCTACGGCCCGGGCGACTTCCACCTCATCCATGTCGACTGCCCCATCGAGGGATGTGAAGCCCGAGACGTCAAAGGATATTACAAGTTGGCGAAAGAAGGAGTCATCCCGAACTACACGGGTGTGAGCAGTCCCTATGAAGCCCCCCTGGCCCCGGCACTTCGCCTGCGCACCGACAGGGAAACCGTCGAGGAATGCGTGGACAAAGTTGTCGGTTTTCTCCTCGATAAAACCCGGCTGGAATAGCCGAAAACACAGTCAGAATCTTACAAGCAACCACATGAAAGAAAGAATAGTCCTCCACATAGGGATGCCCAAAACCGGCTCCACGGCACTCCAGCACTTTTGCGAACTGAACAGTTCCGCCCTGCAAAAACACGGCGTTGAGTATTACCCCGAACGTTATTGCGACGCCTGGGCGAGCGGGAAATGGGAAAATGAAGAAGCCATACGATTCATTGATTCCCATATAGGGAGCAGAAAAACGCTTCTGATCAGCGATGAAAGCATTTCCTCATTGTTCGCCTCGGATCCGAGCCGGCTGGGGATCAAGGAACGATATCCATCTCAGGACTTCACGATTATCGTGTATCTCAGACGACAGGACCGGCATCTCGAATCCCTGGTCAACTTTCTGCGTCACCAAGGCCTGACGAACACGGAGTTCAAATGGATAGAGTTCCCCTCGTCCTTCAACGAATTCAGCCCGCGGGCATCCGCCTCCCTATATGAATACAAGACCTGGCTGACCGCCCTGGCCGACATGTTCGGCAAGGAGAACATCATCGTCAGGAGGTACGAACCAAGACGTTTCGTGGGCGGCAGCATTTTTGCCGACTTTCTCGAAGCCCTGGGGATCCCCTTCACTGAGGAATTCTCCCGCTTCCCGGCGTGGAGCAACGACAGCCTGGATCAGCGGTTTACCGAGCTGCTTGAAAACACCCGCAAAGTCATGTCAGCGCCCTTGTACTTCGAGAAATCCACATGCCAACGGGCCCTCCTCGCGCTCAACGAGACCATGGGTTTCACGAAGAAACGGCCCATCTTCACCGTGGAAGAGCAAAAGGCCATCATGGAGTACCACAGGCAAGGGAACGACTTCATCGCCCGTGAATATCTCGGCGAAGAAGGTCCCTTATTCGATCAGACCCTCAAGCCCTTTGAGAAGGACACCTTCAGGGAGGGCGAACTGGAGCTGCTTCCTGGTGTGCTCAACAAGATCTGGTTTGAATCCCTGGTCGACATGGATCCGGGAACATTCAACGCCATAAAGATGAGAGGGTACCAGGATCGATTCCATGCCGGAGACAGGACCGCACGCTGGCCGTACCTGAAGCACAAATTCATCAACAGCATCAGGAAACGGATTGGGAAAAGGTTTTCACCGCATATCGAATTCAAAAAGATCGACATCCCAAAGATTCGATGAATAGGATGCTCACCCAGTTGAAAAGGCGTTTCGGACAAAACCGAAACGCCTTTTCATTTGGCAAACGCCATGGACATCGACAAACGGACAAGCTGGAAATGGGGTATAAAAAAAGAAAAAGGACCGACGCGAAATGATCGCGCAGGTCCTTGATTTCTATGGTGGGCTATGCAGGATTCGAACCTGCGACCTCTTGCTCCGGAGGCAAGCACTCTATCCAACTGAGCTAATAGCCCACGGGAAGAAAGTAGCTATACTTCCCCTACTCCTTTGTCAAGGCTATACTATCAACCGCAAAGATGAAACAAGGGACGAGGGACCGCGTCTGGCGGTTTTTTCTTGCAAAAAAGTCTAAAAAAAGTCTATACGCTCAGGTATCAGCCGGGCGGGAGAACACATGGAACCTAAACGCATCATCCTGGCGGTCAGCGGCGCGAGCGGCAGCCTGTACGCCGCATCCCTGATCAAGGGGCTCGCCGATCACGACGACGTGGACCTGCACGTCATCATCTCCGACGCCGCGAAAAAGGTGCTGGCGCTCGAAACCGACCTCGCGCCCGGGGACCTGACCCGCGGGGCCACGGTACACGCCGCCGACGACATCGCCGCACCGCCCGCCAGCGGCTCGTGGAAGCACGACGGCATGATCATCTGCCCCTGCTCCATGGCCACCCTGTCCGCCGTGGCCACCGGCTTCGGCCACAATCTCATCCACCGGGCCGCGGACGTGACCCTCAAGGAACGCAGGAAGCTGATCCTCGTGCCGCGCGAGACCCCGCTCTCCACCATCCATCTGCACAACATGCTCACGGCGACCCAAGCCGGAGCCGTCATTCTACCGGCATGCCCGGGCTTCTACCATCGCCCGGCAACCATTGCGGACCTGACCGACCAGGTGGCCGGCAAGGTCCTCGACCAACTGGACATCCCCCATGCCCTGTTCAGGCGGTGGGGAGAGTAGGAGAAACGCCATGGAGATTACCTGGTTCGGCCACGCGAATTTCAGAATCAAGGCCGCCGACGCCACCCTATTCATCGACCCGTTCTTCGTGGGCAACCCCAGCGCGCCCAGTTCCTACAAGGACGTGGACGAGTGCAACCTCATCCTGGTGACCCACGACCACCACGACCACATCGGCCAGACCCTGGAGCTGGCGGTCAAGCACGACGCCGAGGTGGTGGCCATGTTCGACGTCATCCAGAACCTGATGAAACAGGGATTGCCCGAGCATCTGGGCGTGGGCATGAACATCGGCGGCACGGTCACCCGCAGGGGGCTGGACATCCAGATGGTCCAGGCCGTGCACTCCTCGTCCACCGGTTTCCCGGCGGGCTTCGTCATCACCGAGCCGGGCGGCCTGTGCGTCTACGACTCGGGCGACACCGGCCTGTTCGGCGACATGGAGCTGATCGGGAAATTCCACGCCATCGACGTGGCCATCCTGCCCATCGGCGGCCGGTTCACCATGGACGCGAGGCAGGCGGCCTACGCCTGCAAGCTGCTCAAGTGCAAGAAGCTCATCCCGCAGCACTGGGGAACCTGGGGCATCCTGGAGCAGAACACCCGGTCCATGGCCGAGCAACTCGCCCTGGTGGCCCCGGACACCGAGATGATCGAGCTCGCCATCGGCGAGCCCATGACCATCTAGCGGCCTAGTACTCCTCGTAGACCGCCGGGTCCTGCCCCTTCAGGCGGCCGTCCGGACGCGCCAGCGCGTCGATGGTCGCCATGTCCGCGTCGCACAGCTCGAAATTGAAGACGTTCATGTTCTCCGCCTGTCGCTCGGGCGAGGCGGACTTGGGCAGGGGCACCGTGCCGGACTGGACGTGCCAGCGCAGGATGACCTGCGACACGGTCTTGCCTGTCGTTCCGGCGATCTCGAGCAGGGCCTTCTCCTTCATGATATGGATCGTCCTGGCCAGCGGACTCCACGCCTGGGTGACGATACCGTGCCTGCGGTCGTAGGCGACCTGCTCCTTCTGCGAAAAATAGGGATGCAGCTCCACCTGGTTGACCACCGGGGCCACGCCGGTCTCCCGGACCAGGGTGTCCAGGTACTCGGGCAGGAAGTTGCACACGCCCGCCGAGCGGATCAGCCCGCGCTCCCTGGCCTCCAGCAAGGTCCGCCACGCCTCGACGTACAGCCCTTGCCTCGGGTTGGGCCAGTGGATGAGATAGAGGTCCCAGTAGTCGAGCCCGGCCCGGTACAGGGATTCCTCCACGGTGCGCAGGGCCTCCTCGCGCCGCTGGTGGCGGCCCGGCAGCTTGGAGACCAGAAACAGCTCCTCGCGGGGAACGGACGCCCGGCGCACGGCCCGGCCCAGCGCGCCCTCGTTCTCATAGTTGAAGGCCGAGTCCAGGAGCCGGTACCCGGCCTCGACGCCGCGCACCAGGGCCTCCACTCCGGCCGAGCCGTTGAGCCTGTATGTGCCCAGCCCCAGGGCGGGCATGGTCCGGCCGTCGTTCAGGGTGATGTCGGGAATGGCGATGTCGTGCATGGGATATCTCCGGGTGAATGAGGTGAACAGGTGGGGCCGATGGCCGTTTCGTTCAGCATACGGCATTTCCGCCGCGTTTCAACCCGCCTGATCAGGATTCCCGCGACGTCTTCAAGGCCTGGAGAGCGGCGTGAATCTTGTCCGCCCGCTTGGGGCCGATGCCCGACAGCGCGCCGATGGCCTGGGGCCCGGCCTCGAGCATGTCGTCCAGGGATTCGAAACGGTCCCAGAGGATGCGCGCCGTCTTGGGGCCGATGCCGGGCAGGGAGGTCAACTCGCTGCTCAGAACCGCCTTCTTGCGCGCCTTCCGCTGCCTGCCCAGGACGAAGCGGTGGGCCGCGTCGCGGATCTTCTGCAGAAAGAGCAGTTCCGGGCTGCCGGGCTTGAGCGGCATGGGGTTCTTGCGTCCGGGCCGGAAGATCAGGTCGCCGAGCTCGCCCGCGCGCCGGGTCTCGCCCTTGGCGATGGAGGCCAGCTCCCAGCCGCACTCCTCGGTGCACTCGGCCAGCCCCTTTTCCACGGCCGATATCTGGCCCCGGCCTCCGTCGATGAGCACCAGGTCCGGCCACGGCGGGCCGGACTCCATGCGCCGCCGCGCCCATCCGGCCAGGGCGGCGTAGTCGTCGCCCGCCCCCTCCAGGTCGGGGAAGGCGTACACCCGCGAGGCATCGGGGTTGCGCCGCCCGTCCTCGAAGACCACCTGGCCCACGCGCATGTCCCGACCGCCCAGGTGGGAGGCGTCCACGCACTCGATGCGCACGGGCTCCTCGGGCAGGCGCAGGACCTTCTGCAGCCGGGAGGTGATGGTCTCGCGGACCTCCATGGACCGCGCCGCCACGTTGCGGGCGATGCCGAGAAGCTGCTTCTCCTGGGTGTTGCGGGGCACGACGATATGCACGTTGCGCCCCGCGCGCTCGGCCAGAACCTCGGGTAGCGGAGATTCCTCCAGGTCCATGGGCACGACCAGGGTGGACGGGATGAACCGTCCCGGACCGTAAAACTGGCCGATGAAGCTCTCGACCACCTCCGGTCCCTCCTCCAGGGTCAGGCCGGGCCAGAAGAACTGTTTCTGGTCGAGCAGCCGCCCCTGGCGCACGAAGAGCAGCCCGAGGCCGAGCCCCTGGCCGTTCTCGGCGATGCCGACGATGTCGCGGTCGCGGTTGTCGTGGATCACGGCGGCCTGCCCTTCCACGGTCTTCCTCACCGCCCGGATCTGGTCGCGGAACTCGGCGGCCCGCTCGAACTCCATGTCCCTCGAGGCCGCCTTCATCTGGCGGGTCAGGTCGTCGACCAGCTCCAGGCTACGGCCGGACAGGAGCATCTCCACCCGGTGGACCATCTCGGCGTAGGCATCGCGGTCCACGTCCTTGACGCACGGGGCCCAGCACTGGCCGATGTCATGGTACAGGCAAGGGCGCACCCGGTTGCGGAAGGCGGTGTCCTTGCACTTGCGCAGGGGAAAGACCTTGCCGAGCAGCTTCCAGACCGTACGCGCCGCCGTGGCCGAGGTGAACGGGCCGAAGTAGACCGAGCCGTCGCGGACCACCTTGCGGGTCATGGACAGGCGCGGGAACTCGTTCTGGCGGTCCAGGCGGAAGAGGACGTACTGCTTGTCGTCCTTGAGAACCACGTTGTAGCGCGGACGGTGCTTCTTGATCAGCCCGGACTCCAGGAGCAGGGCCTCCTTCTCCGTGGCCGTGAGCAGGGTGTCGATGTGCCGGATGCGGGCGACCAGGGCGCGGGTCTTGGGGGTCTGCCCGGCCGGGTTGCGGAAATAGGAGGCCAGCCTGCGGCGCAGCTTCTTGGCCTTGCCCACATACAGGATCCGGCCGCGTCCATCTTTCATTAGATAGACGCCCGGGGTATCCGGAAAACGGTCGGCAAAAAATTTGTACTCGGTGTCCATGTCGGTGAGGTCTTTTTTCAACATAATTTGCGTCGGAAAGGACTATACGGGATTTTCGGCCACAAATCACTCTTGCGCTTTATACATATAACTATTCAAATTAATAGAGTTTAATATGAAAACGGCACTCCCTAAAGTTCAATTTTTTGGTCGGTAAAAAAATTTTTACCATTGCTATAATTTTGCCCAAAAAACCTTGCCAAACCACCTGACCTGCGATAAACGGGATGCAGTTTAGGCGTTAACTTGGTCTTTAACTGCAAAAAAAGGAAGAAAACAAATGAAACGTTTGTCTCTGCTCGCAGCCGCCCTGGTTCTGGTCCTGGGCATGGCTGTGTCCGCTTCCGCGGCTCCCGAGGTTTCCATCTCCGGTAACCTCCTCGTGAACGCCGTCTGGATGAACAACTGGGATTTCCGTGATGGTACCAACAACGGCGCCGCGATGGACATCGTCCAGCGTGCCGACCTGTACTTCACCGTCACCGCCAACGAGAACCTGAAAGGTGTCCTCGGCCTGCGTTCCGACAAGGACAGCTGGGGTGACGCCGACTTGGGTCTGGATCGTCCCGGCGGTCGTGACCGCGCTCAGCTGAACATCCGTGACGCTTACATCGACTTCAACTGGCCCGGTACCGACGTCAACGTCAAGGCCGGTGTCTACACCATCGCCCTGCCGCAGTCCGTTGGTTCCGCTTCCATGATCGTGGCCGAGCGCGCTGGCGCCGTCATGGTCTCCACTCCGGTTACCGACAACGTCTCCGTGCTGGCCGGTTACACCCGCCTGTGGAACGACAACAACACCACCGGCAACGCGCTGAACGCCAGCACCTTTGGTGAGGACTTCCTGGACGGCTACCTGCTGGCCCTGCCCCTGTCCTTCGAAGGCGTTTCCGCCACTCCGTTCTTCCTGTACGGCAACGGTGGTCAGAACTACCTCGCCGCTGGCGAAGAGATCTCCGCTTACTGGACTGGTACCAACTTCACCATGTCCCTGTTCGATCCCTTCATCATCAAGGCTGACGTGAACTATGGCAAGCTCGACGCCGACACCCGCGCCAACGACGCTTCCGGCTGGTTGTTCGACCTGGGCCTGGACTACACCGGTTTTGACTTCATGACCGTGTCCGCCTTCTTCGCCTACACCACTGGTAACGACGACGACTCCACCAATGGCCAGGAGCAGATGCCCATCCTGAACGGCGACTGGGCTGTCGGTTCCTTCTTCTTCGGCGGTGGTTCCATCACCTCCGACGATATCAACGGTGGCGACACCCCCATGGGCTTCTGGACCGTTGGCCTGTCTCTGACCGACATCCAGTCCTTCGCTCAGGGCCTGACCCACGACTTCCACGTCCTGTACGTCAAGGGCACCAACGATAAGGATGACACCGTCAACCTCGGCACCCTCGGCAGCTACCTGACCGAAGACGACTCCCTGTGGGAAGTTGACTTCAACACCGCTTACGCCGTGTACGACGAGCTGACCCTGTACGGCCAGCTGGGCTACATCAACTCCGACTTCGACGAAGACGTCTGGGGTTCCACCGTCGACAACGACGCTTGGAAGGTCGCCACTGGTGTTGTCTACAAGTTCTAAGCTCGCTTAGAACCCTAAGCTGAAAAGCTTATCCGCCAAGTAACGCCAGAGGGCCGGGGAGTGCAAACCCCGGCCCTCTTTCTTTGCCTTGCCGCCCTCGACTTTTGATCGGCGCTCGGCTATAAAATTTTCCTTTGGATGAACAATAAGACAACCGCCTTTCTTGAGGTCGACATGAACTGCAGAGATCTGACTTACACGAACCGGGACGACTGGAACGCCATCGGCCGGTGGCTGGAACAACGCAAGGACCCGGACACCAAGGTGGACGGCGTGGTGCGGGACATCCTGGCCGACGTCCGCGAACGCGGCGACGAGGCCCTGGCCGAGTACACCCGCAAATTCGATTGCCCGGACTTTGACGCGGCCGCCCTGCGCGTGCCCCAGGCGGCCATAGCCGCCGCCCTCTCCGAGATTCCGAACGACGACGTCGAGATACTGAAGGAAGCCATCCACCGGGTGCGCGACTTCCACCTGAACCAAAAGGAAAAATCCTGGTGGGTCACCGCCGAGGACGGTACCATCCTCGGCCAGATGGTCCGGCCCGTGGACCGCGTGGGACTCTACGTTCCCGGCGGCCAGGGCGGCGAAACCCCGCTCATCTCGAGCCTGATCATGAACGCCATCCCGGCGCAGGTGGCCGGGGTCGGCTCCATCGCCGTGACCTCGCCCCCGCGCAAGGACGGCACGCTCAATCCGTACATCCTGGCCACCGCCGCCCTGCTCGAACTGGACGAAATCTTCCTGACCGGCTCCGCCTGGGCCATCGCGGCCCTGGCCTTCGGCACCGAGACCATCGCGCCGTGCGACGTGCTGGCCGGTCCGGGCAACATCTTCGTGGCCACGGCCAAATCCCAGCTCATCGGCCAGGTGGGCATCGACATGGTGGCCGGTCCGTCCGAGATCGTCATCCTGGCCGACGACACGGCCACCCCGGCCTGGCTGGCCGCAGACATGCTCTCCCAGGCCGAGCACGACCCCCTGGCCGCGTCCATCCTGGTCACCCCGAATGCGGGTCTGGCCGCCAAAGTCCGCGAGGAACTGAACACCCAATGCGCCGCCCTGCCCCGCTGCGACATCGCCTGCAAATCCCTGGATGATTGGGGCGCAATCGTCACCGTCCCCGACATCGAGACCGGAGCCGAACTGGTCAACCTGCTCGCCCCCGAGCACCTGGAGCTGGCGGTCGGCGACCCGTGGGCCCTGCTCGGCTCCATCCGCCACGCCGGGGCCATCTTCATGGGCCACAACTCGCCGGAGCCCGTGGGCGACTACTTCGCCGGGCCCAACCACGTGCTGCCCACCCTGCGCACGGTCCGTTTTTCCTCCGCCCTGTCGGTGCAGAACTTCTGCAAAAAATCCAGCGTGATCGCCGCCAGCCCGAGCTACGTGGCCGAACACGGCGCCAAGATCGCCCGGTTGGCCCGGCTGGAAGGACTCGAAGCACATGCCCGCAGCGTGGAACAACGCAACAAGTAACAATTCATTAATAGAGGGAATATCATGGCTGCCGTTCTTGAAACCAACATCACCGAATACCCGCTCATCTCCCGCGGCAAGGTCCGCGACATCTACGAGATCGACGCGGATACCCTGCTCCTGGTGACCACCGACCGCATCTCCGCCTTCGACGTGGTCATGCCCGACCCCATCGAGGACAAGGGCAAGGTCCTCAACCAGATCACCCTGTTCTGGATGAAGATGATGGAGGACCTGGTCCCCAACCACATCATCGCCACCAATGTGGACGACTACCCCGAACCGCTGCGCAAATACCGCGACCAGTTGCAGGACCGCTCGGTGCTGGCCAGGAAGGCCAAGCCCCTGCCCATCGAATGCATCGTGCGCGGCTTCATCACCGGCTCGGGCTGGTCCGACTACCAAAAGACCGGCGAGGTCTGCGGCCACAAGCTGCCCGAGGGGCTCCGCGAATCCGAGATGCTCGAAAAGGCCCTGTTCACCCCGTCCACCAAGGCGGACCTGGGCGAGCACGACGAGAACATCACCCTGGACAAGGCCGCCGACCTGCTCGGCGAGGAGATGATGCGCAAGGTCGAGAAGCTGGCCCTCGACATCTACACCCGCGCCCGGGACTATGCCAAACAGCGCGGCATCCTCATCGCGGACACCAAGTTCGAGTTCGGCATCCTGGACGGCGAACTGCTCTTCATCGACGAGGCCCTGACCCCGGACTCCTCCCGCTTCTGGCCCGAAGAAGGCTACGCGCCCGGCAAATCCCAGCCGAGTTTCGACAAGCAATACTTCCGCGACTGGCTGCTGGAGATCGGCTTCAACAAGCAGCCGCCCGCGCCGCACGTGCCCGAAGACATCGCCGCGCGCACCCGCGAGAAATACCTCGAAGCCTACAAGCTCCTGACCGGAGAGGACCTGAAGGTCTAAGGAGGGCTCATGCCCGAATGGCTGCAACTCATTGCCCTGGTTGTCGTGGGCCTGGCCATAGGCCGGTTCCTGCGTGGCAAGTTCGGCGGCGGTTGAGGTCCGTCGAACCAATGCGGCTGGACGCCGCCCGACGACAAGGATAAGAAATAGAGGGTTCGGGACCCGGGCCGCCTCTTGACAGGCGGACCGATTCCCAATATGTAACCCCTCTTGCCTTGCTCTCCCCCAGGTGGAGGAGGGCCAATGACCAAAAGGAGTATGAAATGGCAAACAATTACGAGACGCTCGTTCTGCTCTCCCCGGAGCTGGCTGCAGAGGACAGGACCACCATCCTGGACACTCTGACCGGCATCGTGGACCGCGAGGGCGGCAAGATGGTTGAGACCGACGACTGGGGCATGCGCCAGCTGGCCTACCCCGTCCAGAAGCAGACCCGTGGATACTACGTTCGCCTGGTGTACGACGCCCCCGGCGCGCTGGTTGCCGAACTCGAGCGCAACATCCGCATCACCGACGGCATCTTCAAGTTCATGACCGTCAAACTGGCTGCCTAGGAGGTTTCACCATGGCTTTCCGCAAAAAATTCACCCCGAGGAAGAAGTTCTGCCGCTTCTGCGCGGATGCAGAGCTGCCCCTGGACTACAAGCGCCCGGACATCCTGCGCGACTTCGTCACCGAGCGTGGCAAGATCATCGCGCGGCGCATCACCGGCACCTGTGCCAAGCACCAGCGCCGGTTGACCAATGAAATCAAGCGCGCCCGTCAGATGGCCCTGCTTTTCTACACCACCGTTCACAGCACTGATGTGAAGAAACGGAGCTCCATGTAGGAGGGAGGACCCATGAAACTTATCTTACGCGCTGACGTCGACGCACTGGGTCGACTCGGAGACATCGTTACCGTCAAGCCCGGTTACGGCCGCAACTACCTGATTCCTCAGGGACTGGCCAAGCCAGCTACCACCGCCAACCTGAAAGCCTTCGAACTGGAACGCCGCAAGCTGCAGGAACATGCCGACTCCCTGCGCGCCCAGGCCGAGGGTCTGGCCGATCGCATCGCTTCCGCACCCATCGAGATCGAAGTGCGCGTGGGCGACGGCGACAAGCTGTACGGCTCCGTGACCACCTCCAACATCGGTGACGCCATGGAAGCCGTCGGCATCGAGATCGATCGCCGCAAGATCATCCTGCCCGAGCCCATCCGCTCCCTGGGTGAGTACGACATCGAGATCCGCCTGCACCCGGACGTGCACGGCGTGCTGAAGCTCTCCGTCGTCCGTCACGGCGGCCCCGTCGTCGAGGAGATCGAAGAAACCGAAGAAGTGGCCGAGGCCGTCGAGGAATCCGTAGAGAATGTCGACGCCGAAACCGAAGAGGCCTAAATCAGGCCAATACGCAGATAATCCGGAAGAGGCCCTGGACAGGGCCTCTTCCGATCTCCTACGCAAGGTCCCCCCCCACTCTTTCGAAGCCGAACAGGCCGTCCTCGGCGGCGTGTTCCAGTCCGAGTCCATGTTCCACCAGCTGGTGGACATCATAGGTCCAGACGATTTCTATTCTCCCGTCCACCGGGACATCTTCAAGGCCTTCACCCAGCTCTACGACGACCACCAGCCCATAGACGTGGTCACCGTGGCCAACCAGTTGGCCAAGAACGGCACCCTGGACACGGCGGGCGGGCCGGTCTACCTGGCCGAACTGTCCGACTCCGTGGTCAGCGCGTCCAACGCCCTGCACCACGCCCAGATCGTCCGCGACAAGTGCATTCTGCGCGAGCTCATAGACATCTCCAGCGGGATCATCTCCAACTGCTTTTCCTCCGCCGACGTGGGCGAGGTCCTGGACGAATCCGAAAAGGAAATTTTCCGCATCGCGCAATCCAAGGAAATGCGCGGCATGCAGTCCAGCGGACAGCTGATGTCCAAGGTCTTCGACGAACTGACCGCCCGGTTCAACAACAAATCCGTGGTTACGGGCATCCAGACCCACTACCACGAGTTCGACAACATGACCGCCGGTCTGCAGAACTCGGACCTGATCATCATCGCGGGCCGCCCGTCCATGGGCAAGACCGCCTTCGCCCTGAACGTGGCCCTGCGCGCAGCGGCCCGGTCCGAATGCCCCACGGCCATCTTCTCCCTGGAAATGTCCATGGAACAGCTCATGACCCGTCTGCTGGCCGTGCAAAGCAAGGTGGAGCTGTCCAACCTGCGCACCGGCTACCTCGACGACTCGGACTGGAACAAGCTGTACGAGGGCGCGGACGTGCTCAGCAAGGCCCCGATCTTCATCGACGACACCCCGGCGCTCTCCACCCTGGAGCTCCAGGCCCGCTGCCGCCGCCTCAAGGCCGAGCACAACCTCGGGCTGATCGTCATCGACTACCTCCAGCTGATGCGCTCCAGCGCCCGCCCGGACTCCCGCGAACAGGAGATCTCGGACATCTCCCGCCACCTCAAGGCCCTGGCCAAGGAACTGAACGTGCCGGTCATCGCCCTGTCCCAGCTCAACCGCAAGGTCGAGGAGCGCACGGACAAGCGGCCCATGATGTCGGACCTGCGCGAGTCCGGCGCCATCGAGCAGGACGCGGACATCATCATCTTTCTCTACCGCGACGCCGCGTACAACAAGAGCGAGGACAACCCGCTCAAGAACCACGCGGAAGTCATCATCGGCAAGCAGCGCAACGGCCCCACCGGGCGGTGCGAGCTCTTCTTCAAGAAGGAATACACCCTGTTCGAGAACATGGACGCCACTGCCTATCCCTCGGAGCTGCCCGAGGGATTCCACCAGGACTCCGACTAACTTTTCAAGCCTGCGGGACAGCTATGTATTACGATCCGGTTGAAGCCATGGACCGCGTCGCCCTGGAACAGCTCCAGGCCGAGCGCCTCAGAGAGACCATCGACATCGCCAGGCGCTCCCCCTTCTACGCCGAGCGCCTCAAGGGCTTCGACCCGGACGAAATCAGGACCCCGGCCGACGTGGTCAAGCTGCCCTTCACCACCAAGGACGACCTGCGCAGCCAGTACCCCCACGGGCTGCTGGCCCGGCCCCTGGACGACTTCGTGCGCCTGCACGCCTCCAGCGGCACCACCGGCACCCCGGTAGCCATATTCTACACCCAGAAGGACCTGGACACCTGGGCCGACCTCATGGCCCGGTCCATGTACTGCTGCGGCTGCCGCCGGTCCGACGTGCTGCAGAACACCTCGGGCTACGGGTTGTTCACCGGGGGGTTGGGCATCCACTACGGCTCCGAACGGCTGGGCATGCTGACCATTCCGGCGGGCGCGGGCAACACCAGGCGCCAGATCAAGATGATCCTCGACCACCAGGTCACGGTCCTGCACATCATCCCGTCCTTCGCCCTGTATTTCGCACAAAAGGTCCGCGAGGCCGGATACGCCCCCGAGGACATGCCGTGGCGCATTGCGCTCATCGGGGCCGAGCCTCACACCGAGCAGGCCCGGGCCAAGATCGAGGAGCTCATGCACATCAAGGCGTACAACTCCTATGGCCTTTCGGAGATGAACGGCCCCGGCGTGGCCTTCGAGTGCGTGCACCAGCAGGGCATGCACCTGTGGGAGGACGCCTACATCGCCGAGATCATCAACCCCGAGACCGGGGAGCACGTGGCCGAGGGCGAGATCGGCGAGCTGGTCATGACCACCCTGCGGCGCGAAGGCATGCCGATCATCCGCTACCGGACCCGCGATCTGACCCGGTTCATCCCGGGCCAGTGCGAGTGCGGCCGCACCCACCGACGCATCGACCGCATCACCGGCCGGGCCGACGACATGATGATCCTCAAGGGCGTGAACATCTACCCCATGCAGATCGAGCAGTGCCTCATGGCCATGCCCGAGGTGGGCCAGAACTACCTCATCGAGCTCATCCGCGAGGGCGTGTCCGACCAGATGCGCGTCAAGGTGGAGATCAAGGACGAATTCTTCGTGGAAGACATGCGCGCCCTGCAGGGCTTGCAGAAGCGCATCGCCAAGAATCTGTGCTCGGAAATCCTGGTCACCCCGCGCGTGGAGCTGTGCCAGTCGGAATCCATCCCCAAGGCCGATGGCAAGGCCGTCCGCGTGGTCGACCTGCGCGGCAAGGAGTAGGACCGGCACATGGAATACGTCTGGGCCGTTCTGCTCATCCTGGGGCTGATGCTCTCCCAGGTCCTCCAGATCTTCAGCATGCCCGCCAACTGGGTGGCGCTGGCCCTGGTGGCCCTGTGGAAGTACATCTACCCCGAGTCCATGACCTGGAACTTCGTCATCGTCTTCGCCGTGGCCGCTGCCGCGGGCGAGGCCCTGGAGTTCGGCCTGCAGGCCTGGGGCGCGGGCCGCTACGGCGCGTCCGCGCGCGGCAACGTGGGCGGCATTGTCGGCGCGGTTGCCGGGGCGATCTTCGGCGCGCCCTTCTTCCTGGGCCTGGGCGCCCTCATAGGGGCCCTGGCGGGGGCCTGGCTCGGCTGCTTCCTCGCCGAGTCGCCCGGCCGCACCCGGCCCGAGGCCATGCGCGCGGCCAAGGGCGCGTTCGTGGGCAAGGCGCTGGGCTTCACGGTCAAGACCGCCATCGGCGCGACCATGGTCATCCTGTCCATTCCGCGCGTCTGGCCCTGAGCCCGCCGAACCGGACCGGAGGCGGAACCATGTCCGCACCCCGGCCCTTCCGTACTATTCGGGCAGAAGCCCACGCTCCCGCAGATAAGCCATGACCCTCGTGGTCTCGCCCATGCCCGTGGTCCCGCGCAGGGCCAGGGTCACAGAACAGGTCTCCAGAATCTCGTCCACCGTGGCCCCCAGTTCCAGGGCCTGTTCCATCTGAAACAGGATGCACGCCCGGCAGCCGATGCACAAGGAGGCGGCCAGGGCCATGAGCCGCTTGTGCTTACCGCTGACCGCTCCGTCCTTGTAGACCTCGCGGTTCAACTCGTCATAGGGCTCGGCCACCTCGGGCATGAGCTTCTTGAAGGCGGCCGCATTGGCCTCGTTGGCGTCCCTTAATTCCATCTGCGTCTCGATCATGACTGTCTCCTTGTTTGTTGGAGGGTACAGCATGACGCGGGTACGTCGAGCGGACAATCGGAAATTCCCGATACGGGCCATCATCGGGCCCGATGCCTGCGGGCTATCTCGACGTGAAGACCTTGGGCAGCCGCTCTTCGGCCAGGTTGTAGCCGTGCTCGATGAGCGGGGCGGCCTTGTCGAAGTCCAGCAGGCTGGACAGGTTGATGGGGATTTCCAGAACCGCGTCGGGCGGGTAGGCCGCGATCTTCTGCCGGGCAATGGAGCCCTGCATGGCGTCGAAGGACTTGTAGAGGATGTCGTAGGCGCGGATGTCCTTGCGCTTCTGGGCGATCTTGTCGGTCACGGAGCCGATGAACTCGGTCACGGCGTGGGACACCCCGGAGCCGTTCTCGTCGCCGTTGTGCTTGTCGGCCTTGATTTCGGCCCCCTTGACCGGGGGCGCGCACAGGTTCACGGCGATGGTGAAATCGGTCTGGTCGCCGAAGGTCGGGGCGATGGGTACGGGGTTGAGGATGCCGCCGTCGATGATGTCCTCGCCGTCCACGACCACGGGCTTGAAGATGAGCGGCAGGGCGATGGACGCCTTGATGGCGTCGAAGAGCGGCCCCTTGCGGATCCAGACCTCCTTGCGCCGGGAGATGTTCGCGGCCACGGCCGTGAAGCTGATAGGCAGGTTCTCGATGCGCTCCTCGCCGACCACGTTGCGCAGGGTGTCGATGAGCCGGTCGCCCTTGATCAGCCCATCCATGCCAAACGACAGGTCCATCAGGGCGAGCATGTCCCGTTTGGTGATGCCCCGGGCCCACTGTTCGTACTCGTCGAGCTTGCCGATGGCGTGGATGCCGCCGACCAGCGCGCCCATGGAGCAGCCCGCGATGGACTTGATGGCGCAGTTGTGTTCCTCGAGCCAGCGGATGACCCCGATGTGCGCGAGCCCGCGAGCCCCGCCGCTGCCCAGGACCAGGGATATGGTTTTCTTTTTCATGCGATGAATCTCCGATACGGGCCGGGCCGGAAAAGGCCCGTCTCCCCGTTGTTTGCGAGGCCAGACTACACAATTTTGACTTGCCATACACTACCTTTTAAGCGAACCTTTGGTCCCTTTCGAGGCGAGTGTGACGAGAGAACCTTATTCCCATCGGGTGAGACAATGACTGCCGATCTTTTTCCCTCCTACCGCGGCCACATGGAATACTTCTGCCTGGGCTGCGGCAAGCGATTCCCCACGGACGAGCTGTATTACACCTGCCCCGACTGCGGCGGCGTGTTCCTGCTCGACAACCTGAATTTCGATGAGCTGAAGAAGACCTCCGGCGAGGAGTGGCGGGCCATCTTCGACCGGCGCGCGGCCTCCAAGAAGACCGCCCTGCGCGGCATATTCCGCTTCTACGAGCTCATGGCCCCGGTGCTCGAGGAGGAGGACATCGTCTACCTCGGCGAGGGCAACACTCCGCTGGTGGCCTCCAGCCCGGCGCTGAACGCGGCCACCGGGCTGACCACGGCCTACAAGAACGACGGCCAGAACCCGTCGGCCTCGTTCAAGGACCGTGGCATGGCCTGCGGCTTCTCCTACCTGCGCTCGCTGATCCGCCGCCACGGCTGGGACCAGATCCTGACGGTCTGCGCCTCCACCGGCGACACCTCGGCCGCAGCCGCGCTCTACGCCTCCTACGCGGGCGGTGCCATCAAGTCCGTGGTCATCCTGCCCCACGGCAAGGTCACCTCGGCCCAGCTGGCCCAGCCCCTCGGCTCCGGGGCCGTGGTCCTGGAAGTGCCCGGCGTGTTCGACGACTGCATGAAGGTGGTCGAGCACCTGGCCGACAACTACCGCGTGGCCCTGCTCAACTCCAAGAACGCCTGGCGCATCCTGGGCCAGGAGTCCTACGCCTTCGAGTGCGCCCAGTGGTACGACTGGGACATGTCCGGCAAATGCATCTTCGTGCCCATCGGCAACGCGGGCAACATCACCGCGATCATGGCCGGTTTCCTGAAGCTGTACGACCTGGGCATCATCTCCGAACTGCCGCGCATCTTCGGCGTGCAGTCCCACCACGCGGACCCGGTCTACCGCTACTACGCGGTGGACGATCCGAAAGAGCGCGAATACCACCCCATGAAGGTCAGCGCGTCCGTGGCCCAGGCGGCCATGATCGGCAACCCGGTGTCCTTCCCGCGCGTGAAATACTTTGCCGAGAAATTCGAGGCAGTGGGCGGCAAGCGCGCCTTCCAGGTCCTCCAGGTGACCGAGCAGCAGATCATGGACTCCATGATCCAGGCCAACCGCAACGGCCACATCGCCTGCACCCAGGGCGGCGAGTCGTTCGCCGGGGCCAAGCGCGCCCTGGAGCTGGGCCTGGTCACCAAGGACGAACTGTGCATCCTCGACTCCACGGCCCACCAGCTCAAGTTTGTGGATTTCCAGAACATGTATTTCGACAATTCCTTCCCGCCCGAGTTCGGCGTCAAGCCGGACATGGCCCTGGCCAACAAGCCGGAACTGGTCATCTCCCCGGAGGAAAAGGAAACCCTGTCCGAAGCGGACTTCACCCGCAAGACCGCCGACAAGGTGGTCGCCAAACTCGGCCTCGAAAAGAAATAATCACTCCCCCGCCCTTTTCTTCCCGCGAAGCGGCACAAAAAGTTTAGGAAAAGGGAGGGATGGGGGTCCGGGGGAAGGGAGGGAAAGAACCCTT
>NZ_JBGLYH010000129.1:0-1020 GCF_041414475.1 Pseudodesulfovibrio karagichevae | reverse complement strand
TGTGGAGTTGCAAGACGTTGTTCACAGCGGCTCCCAATCGGCTGATAGGCGTTTTATGCTGTAACGCCGAATGATTCCTGTAATAATTGTATTCATGGAGCCAGCGAGGCAACTCGCTGGCTCTTTCGCGTGAATTCGCATAGCTGGCTGCATAGGCCCACTCGCGGAGCGCGGTCTGGATGAAACGCTCCGCCTTGCCATTGGTGCGTGGCGTATAGGGACGGGTGCGGATATGCCTGATTCCAAGCCGTAAACACGCCTCTCGGAACAGCTTGGAAACATAGCCCATTCCATTGTCCGTCATGACCCGCCGCACGGTTATTCCCAACGATTTGTAAAAACGAAGAACCGATGAAAGGAACGCAACGACGCTTTCCTTGCGTTCGTCGGCCAGGATTTCCGCAAAAGCGATGCGGCTGGCGTCGTCAATGGCCACGTGCACGAACTCCCAGCCCGCGCCGCGCGTCGCCCGCTGCCGGTCGCCATGCACGCGGTGGCCAGGCTGTGCGAAGCGCCCCAGTTTCTTGATGTCGATGTGCAGTAAATCGCCAGGATTTTCCCACTGATAACGCCGTGGGGGAAGTGGCGACTCCAATGATTTTAGCCGGTTCATGCACAATCGACGCAACGCACGGTGTACCCGAGCTGCGGAGAGACCGAGCATACCGGCGATGCGGCGGCCGGTGAGGTGATGGCGGCGCAAGGCGGCGATCTGCCCTATGGTTCGAGGCGGCAGGGCTGTCGGCGAATGATGGGGCCGTGAGGACTTGTCGCAAAGTTCCTCCCCTTTTCTGTGGCGCGCCAACCATTTGTAAACGGTGCGTCGGGAGACCCCGAACGCCTCCGCCACGCTTTGTGGCCGTTCTCCGTTTTCGATCCGGCTTACAAGCTCCACTCGACGAATCGGCGTCAATCTGGCATTGGCATGAATGTTCACTCGGTCCTCCTTTCGGCAATTGCGTCTTCGTAAACACAATTTGACCGATTAGGGCCGAGTGAACAACCTCCTATAACTTCACA
>NZ_JBGLYH010000128.1:0-1058 GCF_041414475.1 Pseudodesulfovibrio karagichevae | reverse complement strand
CATAGACCCGAAAAGGTACAACCAATGAACTTTCTGCCCGACAACTCCATCCTGACCCTGCTCGCCGGGGCGACCCTGGCGGTCAAGATGGTCATGCTCTTCCTGGGGTGCATGTCCCTGTGGAGCTGGACCATCATTTTCTTCAAGTTCTTCGCCATCGGCACGGCCCGCAAGAAGGTCATGGCCGGGTACGACGCCTTTGTGGCCGCCGGCGACCTGTCCAAGGGCATCAAGCAACTGGGCGACAAGGACGATTCGCCCCTGGCCCGGGTCTCTTCCCTGGCCGTGAAGGAGTTCCGCCTGCTGGAGAAGGCCGACGTCAACCGCGAGCGCAAGCGGCTGCTGGTCAAGGACACGCTCAGGCGCGTGCTCAAGCAGGGCATCTCCAAGGAAATGCGTGGGTTGACCCGCAACCTGCCGTTTCTGGCCACCTGCGCCAACGCGGCCCCGTTCATCGGCCTGTTCGGCACGGTCTGGGGCATCATGCACTCGTTCCACTCCATCGGGCAGGCGCAGTCCGCGGCCCTGGCCACGGTGGCCCCCGGCATCTCCGAGGCGCTCATCGCCACGGCCATCGGCCTGCTCGTGGCCATCCCGGCGACCATTTTCTACAACTATTTCCTGGGCAAGCTGAACGAGGTCGAATCCGGCATGGTCGATTTCGCCGGGGCCTTCCTGAACCGCGCCGAACGCGAGATCGCCTGGGCCGACAAGCCCGAGCGGGACTAGGAGCGCGCCATGGCGATCAAGACCGGCGGCGGGTTCCTCAACGAGATCAACGTCACGCCCTTCGTGGACGTGATGCTGGTCCTGCTGATCATCTTCATGGTCACGGCCCCGCTCATGACCCAGGGGGTCGAGGTGGACCTGCCGACCACGCGCACGGTCCGCAACCTGCCCCAGGATTCCGAGCATCTGGTCCTGACCGTGCGCAAGGACGGCAGGATATTCCTGGACGAGTACCAGGTGTCCATGGACGAATTGGAGGACCACCTGAAACGGCTGGTGGCCGGGCAGAAGAAGCAGCTCTTCCTGCGCGCGGACAAGGAGGTCCCGTA
>NZ_JBGLYH010000127.1:0-1178 GCF_041414475.1 Pseudodesulfovibrio karagichevae | reverse complement strand
TCTTGGTGGCCAAGGAGGAGGGGGTACACCCGGTCCCATTCCGAACCCGGTAGTTAAGCCCTCCATCGCCGATGATACTGCATGGTAGCGTGTGGGAAAGTAGGTCGCCGCCAAGGAATATTTCAAAGCCCTCAGTCAAACGACTGAGGGCTTTTTTGCGTTTCGGACGGGGACGGGGGCGGAGAACTCGCGACAAAGAACGGCCTCTACGGCTCTTCTCAGGCGGCGCTCCTCGGGGAGTGAGAGACCTTGTATGTCTGCCTGTTCATACCGAGCTCAGCCGCCTTTGATCTCGAAGTATTTCGGGCCGCGCTTTTCCAGGTCCCGTACGCATTCCTCCCTGGCGGAAGCGTCCGGCTCCACGAATACGAAATTGCTGTTCCAGATGAAACTCTTCTTGGCATCTTCTTCCGTTTGCGCGGTCAGGGACAAGGACATTCCGAGAAAAGGCCGACTCCCGCCGCCACCCTTTGCGCGTCCCTCACCAAGTGATCAGAGAGGGGGCGATCCCCCCTGGCTATCGGGGCTACGAGATCGGCCTGGTCCCTGAGGAGGCGCCTTTTCCCTGAGCGCAAGTGGCGTAGCGGTCGGCCAGGCGGGCCTGTGTCGCAGTATGGGGAGGCGGCGATCTGCTCTCGCAGGATGTAACGTAGCCCCACTTCTCTGGATATCCTTCCAGGCCCAATCCTTATGGCGGCTGTTCGAGGCAAGGAATTTGCCGGCCGTTTCCAGGTCCCTTCATCGTCTGCGCGGGACGATTGGGGAGACTTGTTCTGGTAGCTCATATATATCGACTAATGACTTTGTGCCGTCTTTCAGTGGAGTAGTTAACTCCCTTTGATTGCAGGAATCCTTGCAGGACAAGGGATGCGGGCTGGTTGGGCGAAAAGTTTCACCAAACACGAAAAAAGGTGTTGACGGCGAAGGTCAGAACGCATAGTTTCCCCTTCCTGCCTGTGGGCAGGGCCGACATCCGGACCGACTGAAAAAAGTTGAAAAAAGGTGTTGACGGGGGGGAGACAATCACTTAGTTTCCCCTTCCTGCCTGAGGGCGGGGCGTTCTTTGAGAAGAAAGACGTTTCTGGTCTTTGACAATTAAATAGCGAGTTGAGCAACAAAGATCACGATAATCACAGCCCGTTTAATACGAGTTTAAGATTGAGTGATCACATTCTCCA
>NZ_JBGLYH010000126.1:0-1748 GCF_041414475.1 Pseudodesulfovibrio karagichevae | reverse complement strand
CCAGCGAGTTGCCTCGCTGGCTCCATGAATACAATTATTACAGGAATCATTCGGCGTTACAGCATAAAACGCCTATCAGCCGATTGGGAGCCGCTGTGAACAACGTCTTGCAACTCCACATCTAGGCGGCGGGGGCGGGCTTCCTGGCCCGGGTGTCCTGGCTGACGTACACGCCGGCGATGACCAGGGCCGAGGCCGCGTACTGCATCCAGTTGAGCCGTTCGCCCAGCAGGACCAACCCCATGATCAGGGTGAGGACCGGGATGAGGTTGATGAAGGACGAGGCCTGGCCCGCCGGGATCTTGGACATGCCGTAGTTGTACATGCCGTACGCGCCGATGGTCACGAACACGCCCAGGTACAGGACGGAGACCACGCCGACGGGATCGAAGGACACGGGCATCCGCGTCGAGGGCAGGAAGAGCAGCGGAAAATAGAACAGGGAGCCCGTGAAGGCCTGAATCATGGTCAGGAACCACGGGCTGTAGCGGGGGCTGAGCTTCTTGAAGGCGATCATGTATCCGCAGGCGCAGACCATGGCCATGAATTCGAGGAAGTTGCCGAGCACCGGGTTGGAGGCCGTCTCCGTGGCCTCGGCCACGCTCGACAGGACCACCGCTCCGAGGATGGCCAGGCCGAAGCCGGTCACCGTGCGCCGGGTCAGCGGCTCGTTCAGGGTCAGGCGCGCGGCCACGGCCACCATGAGGGGCAGCAGGGCGCAGATCATCCCGGCCTGGGACGCGTCGGTGTAGGTCAGGGCCATGGCCTCGAAGATGAAATAGAAGCCCGGCTCGCAGATGCCCATGAAGGCGAGCAGCTTCCAGTCGCCGGGCCGGTAGTCGATGTGCCTCAGGCTCTTGAAGACCACCAGGAAGCAGATCGAGGCCACGAACATGCGGCCGAAGATGACCACCATCGGATCGAACCGCTGAAAGGCGATCTTGAGCACGATGAACGAACTGGCCCAAAGCAGGACAGCCGCCCCGAGCGCCAGCAGCGCCCTTGTTTTCCCATCAGCGATGACCATGTACGGACTCCTATGGATGTGATCGAATCGTCTACCATTGTTCATCTGTGAAGGAAATGGAATTCGCCATCACGAATTCGGATGGAGAGCATCGGCAGCCCGGAGGCCGAAACGTGAAAAGGGCCCCGCTTGCGCAGGACCCTTTTCACGGTGTTCTATGAAATCTCCCCTAGTGGGGGCAGACGGCGAGGACGTTGACCGGCTTGAAGCCGTTGTCCGGGTTCTCGGCGTAACGGCAACCCAGATGGGAATCGTCGCGCTTGTGCTCGATGTCGGTCTCGGAGCCGAGATAGTGCGGGCAATTGTTGTTGTTGCAGATGAGGATGACTCCCCAGCCGGTCTCGGGCGGCGCCAGCCATGCGTCCATCCTTTGGCCGCAATGCGGACAATCCCTGTCGGGTAGTTCCGTGACGATGCCGGCGTATTCGTGGATAACCATCTATATCATCTCCTTGAGTGCGGCGATCAGGCCGTCATTGATTCAATAAAGACAAGATAATCCCCCAACCCCGCCCGTCAAGACCGGGGTTGGTTTTTTTTTGCCTCCGGCGGCCAGGGGGGAAGGGGAGAGAGGGGACCTTTTGAGAAAAAGGTTCCTGTGCAACCGGAAACATGGGTAACAGTTCTGCCCGGGTACATGGGTAACACTTTTATTGTTCGTCCACCGGTTCCGGGGGCCTGATCAGGCCCCCGGAACCGGTGGCGGGCAGGACGCCGAGCA
>NZ_JBGLYH010000125.1:0-2807 GCF_041414475.1 Pseudodesulfovibrio karagichevae | reverse complement strand
GAAAACGGCATTATGTAGGAGCCGCACAAGCCTTGCGTTGAAGTGAAGCATGCCCCCGTCATACGATGGGGGCATGCCTATGAGAACCCGAACATCCCCGGCCATGGTGGCCCTGGCCCGCAAGAAAGCGGAACTGATGGGCGAAGCCGATGAACTACGAAGACGGCTTCGCAAGAAGCAGATCCAGATAGCCGCCCTTGACGAATCAATGCGCCTTCTGGACCAGGGATTCGATCCCGAAGCGGTCAAGCCCAAGCGGAAGTACACCAAGACCTTCATCCACGGCGAACTGAAGCGGATGATCTTCGACATCCTGAAGGAAGCCGACGGCGGCCCGCTGACCACCCGGCAGATCGCCGATGAAGTGCAGAAGCGGAAAGGCATGGATCGGGATGTCCGCAAGGACGTGAAGCGGGCCTTGCAGGGCTACCGGATCGTGGTCAAGGTGGGGGAAATCGAAAACCACCAAGCGCTATGGGCCTTCAAGAACTACGCAGCGACCCCAAGCGATACCCCGCCGCCCTTGCGTATCCTGTAGTCGCCCCAGTAGCCCCGGAAACGGGGCTTTTTGTCGTCATCTTCCAGGGTGAGCATCCGCCCAAGCATGTCGAAGGCGATCCGCCTGTTGTCCCACTTCCTGGCATCCTCCCGATAGGCGATTTCGTTGGCGTAGAGGTAGAGCTTTTGGGCGCTGATCTGATGGACCTGTCCCCAGACGCATCTCCGAAGCCTGCTGAACAGGGATTCCACGATATTGGTGTTCTCTCCCGCCGGCCCCATGAAATGGATACTATGGTTCACCCTGGTGTGCTTGAAGTAAGCCCTGAGGTCTGTGTACCCGGAATGTTCGTCGGTGATGACCTCGGTGCCGCCCGCGATGTTGTCCATGGCGAAGTCCATGATATCCGCCGAGTTCTCCTCGGTGACCACCTTCACCCGCGTTTCCTGTCCGCCGCCATGAGGCGACCGTTTGCGCATGGCCAGGATACACTGCTTGGGCCGCTTGGAGGAGGTCGTCTTCTCCTGGCGGTCCTCCACCTTGTTCGGATATCGCTTGGACGGGTTCATGTAGGCCCCGTCCATTTCTACTTGGCCGGTCATTGCCGGGAACGGGTCGCGGGTCTGCCACAGGGCATCCCGAAGCTTCAGGTACAGCACGTAGGCCGTCTTGTATTGCACGCCCAGCTGCCGCATCAGTTGCAGGGCGGACATGCCCTTGACCGCGTTGGCCAGGGTGACCATGGCGATGAGGATGGTCCGCAGGGGCAACTTGGTGGAAGCCAGCCAGGTGCCACTGGTGATGGAAAAGGTGTAGCCACATCCCTTGCACCGCCATTGTTCTCTGGTGCCCAGATAATAGTGGTCAATGCACCCGCATCTTGGGCACACGGGATCCCCGTCGGTCTCGGGCCAGCGTAATTTTCGGAACGTGGCGCGAACCGTTTCGTCATCCCATCCAGCGATTTCCGGGAGGGATATTGTGCGTGCCCGAGCTGCGAGCAAATGGTGTTGGTTGTGCATGGTTTCACCGAGAGACTTCGATGACCATTGTATGACATACTTTTAGAAAAAAGTCAATGATGGCAAATTGTTGCCGTAAATATTTGAAATTGCGGTGAAGAGTTTATCTTTCTTTTTCGATTGCTTCCTTAATCAAATCGCCAAGAAGGGGCGAGGAGTCGAAAAGGATGTCATAGAAATTATCCTCTGATATTTCAGAAAAATTGTTAATAATCATTGATTTTGGTTTAATAAAATGAATTTCCTTATCTTCATATTGTGAAAATTCATTGCAATAAATTCGCACATGACAGGTTACATCTTCATAGCACCTGACTGATATAAACATTTCTGTTTCAAGTTGACGCGAAGGTTGCATGTCGCCAATGTCCCACACAATGAATGAAATATTATTATTCCTAATAATCTTTAATTCTTTTGCAATATCGCTGTGAAAATTCAGTGATGATATATTATAGATATCGCGTTTTTCTGATGGGAATGGTTCTAATGATCGTGATATCTGAAAGGCAACAGGGTGATCGGGATCGAAATGTATTTCGACCCTAACAGACGATACGGCGGATTGTCCTAAATTGTTAATTCGAACCCTAAAGATACATGCGCCGGCCCAATTCTCTAGGTATTCAGCTTGTTCTCTGTAGTATGAGATGTTGTAGCTATGATTTAAAAAATCCTGAAATCCAATTCCAAGTGGGCCTGCGCTCACTGTGTAATCTCGTATATCATCTTTGTTCTCTACAGTTATTGTACAACCTTCGATTTGATACTCGTCAGGTAGCAGATTGCCATCCGGCAATACTAGAAATGATTCAATAGAAGGCTTTGGTCTTTCTGGTATAGTATGATATTGATTTTTGTCTTTCCAAATACCCAATGCACAAGATGCTATGTGGTAACAAGCTCCAATCCCAATTACCATTGTTCCCCAAAGTGGGGATATTTGTTGATTGCTATGAAAGTTTCTCAGATAGTCAAGTTGCCCAAAAAACTTTTCTGCGACAGAGATTACAGCCGCTGTTACCAACTCGCCATTCGGGGATACTACCAACATGCCTGCCCCAAGAAAAACAATTGCATAAGCCAATTTGTTATGAAACTTGGGTAGAAGCAATCTCTCAAGCCATTTAAGGAGTATTCTGCCTATTTCTGAATCAAAAAAGTTCGTTTTTCTCATTTGTAACACCCTATTTATACAAGTGGTACCTCTCTTGACGAACTTGAGTCAACAATGGGCTATAGTCAATTGGTGTTATTCGGTTGTGCGGCTCCTACATAATGCCGTT
>NZ_JBGLYH010000124.1:0-2871 GCF_041414475.1 Pseudodesulfovibrio karagichevae | reverse complement strand
GGGAAGCCCTTTTCAAAGGGTTCCCTTTCCCCCTTCCCCCGGCCGCCGGAGGCATTCCTAAACCTCGTTGAAAAAGCCGTCGCGCTCCACTGGGGTGCAGCCACAGCCCCGGATCATGTCTTCGAGTTCGGACCGGGACAGCCCTTGTTGGGAGTCGGCCCCGGCCTCGTGGCCGATCTTTTCCTCGACGACCGTGCCGTCGAAGTCGTCGGCCCCGAACTTGAGCGCGGCCTGGGCCTGCTTGACCCCGAGCATGACCCAGTAGGCCTTGATATGCGGGATGTTGTCGAGCATCAGGCGGCAGACCGCGATGGCCTTGAGCTCCTCCAGGCCGGTCAGCGGGTTGTCGATCTTGAGCTGGCTGTTCTCGGTCAGGAAGGGCAGGGGGATGAAACAGGTGTACCCGCCCCCCCGGTCCTGGGATTCTCGCAGCCGGACGAGATGGTCCACCCGGTCCTCGACGGACTCGATGTGGCCGAAGAGCATGGTGCCGTTGGTCTTGAGTCCGAGCTTGTGGGCCTCCTCGTGGATGGCCAGCCACTCGTCGGCCGTGGACTTGCGCGGGCAGAGCTGTTCGCGGATTTTCGGGGCGAAGATTTCGGCCCCGCCGCCGGGCAGCATGCCGAGTCCGGCCGCCTTGAGCCGGGCCAGGACCTCGCCTGTGGCGATTCCTTCGAGCTTGGCGAAATGGGCGATTTCCACGGCGGTGAAACACTTCAGGACCGCGTCGGGGTAGCGCTCGCGCACGGCGGACAGGATGTCCTCGAAATAGGCCAGGCCGAGCTTGGGATGGCAGCCGCCGACGATATGGACCTCGCGGGGCGGCAGCGGCGCGGCCTCGAGCTTGGCCAGGACGTCCTCGCGGGTGAGCACGAAGCCGCCGGTCTGGCCTTCCTCGCGCTGGTAGGCGCAGAACACGCAGCCGTTGACGCAGACGTTGGTGTAGTTGATGTGGCGGTTGACCACGTAGAACGCCTTGTCGCCGTGCAGGCGGGTGCGCACCCGGTGGGCCAGCGCGCCCACGGCCAGGGGCTCCGGGCATTGGAACAGGCGCACGCCGTCCTCGAAGGAGAGGCGCTCGCCCGCTTCGACCTTGTCGCGGATGTCGGCCAGGTCCATGTTGTCGAAATAGTCGCTCTTGAACAGGTTCATGCGGTTACTCCTGTGTGGGGATGTCGGCCAGGCCGTGGCGCAGGAAGGAGGCCAGGGCGCGGGCCCGGTCCGGCAGGGAGGCGGCGGGCGCGAGCCCGTTGTCCAGCGAGGGCACGGCGTAGCCCTGGATGAAACGGTCCATGACCGCGTGCAGGGTGAATACGGCCATTTCCGCGTCCAGCCCGGCGGGCAGCTGCCCGTCCTGGATGCCGCCCTCGATGAGCTGCCGGAGGTATTTGGCGTGCGCGCCCCGGATCTCGCCGAGGAAGCGCTCGCGCAGGGGAAAATTCTCGTTGAAGAGCATCTTCAGGTAGATGCGGTAGAGGTTCGGATGGGCGTCCACGAACCGGGTTCCGGCCAGGAAGCTCTGCTCGATGCGCTCGAAGAAATCGAGTCCCGGCGTGTCGCGGATGGCCTTGAGCGGCTTCTTGAAATCGGTCACCGCACGGCTGAAAAGATGCTCGAACAGCCCCTGTTTGTTGCCGAAATACTTGAACAGCGACCCCTTGGCGATGCCCAGCCGGTCCACGATGCGGTTGACCGACGCCTGGTGGTAGCCGTGCTCGGCGAACTCCACGGTGGCCTCGTCCAGCACGCGCCGCCGCTTTTCTTCAGGCAGGTTCTCAAAGGTCTTTTTCGTCAATGCCAGGCTCCCGCACTTGCGCTTTCCGGTCTGTTCCATTAGTGGTGACCAGGTGGTCACCATGAGTACAGGGACGTACGGATTGTGTCAAGCATGGTGATTAAAATGTGATAAAACAAAAGGTTATTATGCAGAAACATTTGACTCTCGGATTTTCGCCCTGTCCCAACGACACCTTTATCTTTCATGCCCTGGCCACGGGGCTGATTCCCTGGGCGGGCGGGCTCGACGTGACCCTGGCCGACGTGGAGGAGCTCAACGGCCTGGCCGCCTCGGGCAAGTTGGATGTGGTCAAGGTGTCCACGGCGGCGGCCGCCGGGATATTGGACGAGTACGTGCTGCTGCGCGCGGGCGGGGCCATGGGCTACGGGGCGGGGCCGGTGCTGGTGGCCGCGGCGGGGCGGACGCTGCACTCCCTGGACGGCGGCACGGTGGCCATTCCGGGCGAGCGGACCACGGCCAACCTGATTTTCGGACTGTGCTGCCGCGAGGCCGGGATATCGGTCACGCGTCTGCCCATGGTCTTCGACGAGGTCATGCCCGCCGTGGAGGCCGGGCGCGCCGATGCGGGCGTGGTCATCCACGAGGGCCGGTTCACCTTCATGGAGCGCGGGTTGAGCCGGGTCCTGGACCTGGGCGCGTGGTGGGAGGCGCATACCGGCCTGCCCATTCCGCTGGGGGCCATCGCCATCAGGCGGTCGCTGGGCGAGGACACGGCCCGGCGCATGAACGAGGCCATCCGCCAGAGCCTGCTGTTCGCGCGCAACGAGCCCGAGGCCGGGCGCGACTACATCCGCGAGCACGCCCAGGAGCTGAGCGAGGCGGTGGTCCAGACCCACATCGAGACGTTCGTCACGGACTACAGCCTGGACGCGGGCGAGGCCGGCGTGCAGGCGGTCTCGCGCCTGCTGGCCGAGGCAGGCTGCACCCGGAAGGACATCTTCATCACGCTCTAGGTGTGAAGTTATAGGAGGTTGTTCACTCGGCCCTAATCGGTCAAATTGTGTTTACGAAGACGCAATTGCCGAAAGGAGGACCGAGTGAACATTCATGCCAATGCCAGATTGACGCCGATT